>NZ_CAXFCL010000050.1:0-16829 GCF_964000955.1 uncultured Abyssibacter sp. | reverse complement strand
TCGATGGTTTCCCCGGGTGCGCGCCGCTGCTCCAGCGCGCGGATCACCGCCGGCGTCGCCTCCTCGAAATCCAGCGCGACGAGCCTGTCACCCGGAGCCAGGCCGGCGGCACGGGCCGGTGACTCATCCAGCACCGTGGTCAGCCGTGGCTGGCGCTGGCCCTTGACCGACAGTCCCGCCCAGCAGCGCGGGGCCGGTGCGTCGGCGCCCTGGCGTCCACCGACGTCATCCGGCGCGGTCGCCGGACGGACGTCGGCATCAACACCGAAATCGGCCAGCAGATCGGGCAGCGGCACCTCGCCCGGCGTGCGGATCATCGCGTCGAAGAAATCGCCGAGATCGAGACCCGACACCTCGGCGGCGACCCGTTCGATCGCGGCGTCGGGAATCGGTTTCATCCCCCGGCCGTAGCGCGCCCACAGCTCGCGCATCACATCGTCCAGCGAACAGGCCCCGCCAGTCTCGCGACGCAGCGTCAGGTCCAGCGCGCAGGCGACCAGCGCACCCTTGTTGTAGTAGCTGACGATGGCATTCGGCGCGCTGGCGTCCTGCTGGTAGAACTTGGTCCACGCCAGCCTGCTGGAGTCGGCCAGCGACTGCCGGTAGCGGCCGGGATTGCGTTGCAGCCGCGTCATCTGCTTGGCCAGCAGGTCCAGATAGCGCGGCGCGTCGATCAGACCCGCGCGCAACAGTCCGAGGTCGTCGTAATAACTGGTGATGCCCTCGTAGGCCCAAAGGTCCTCGAAGTAGGCCGGCCCCATCAGTGACGAGGTGGCGACCGCGCCAGGCATCAGCCGCCGGACATTCCACAGGTGGAAATACTCGTGGC
This sequence comes from uncultured Abyssibacter sp., assembly GCF_964000955.1. Lineage (NCBI taxonomy): Bacteria > Pseudomonadati > Pseudomonadota > Gammaproteobacteria > Chromatiales > Oceanococcaceae > Abyssibacter > uncultured Abyssibacter sp. The sequence continues at coordinate 16,000 of NZ_CAXFCL010000050.1, read as the reverse complement.
TGACCAGACCCAGGAAGTTCACGTAGTCGTCGGAGCATGCGCCGCCGGCGGTCACCGGCATCGCGCGTCGCGGCGACGCCAGCGCGCTGGAATAGCGATGCTCCAGCCCGCCGTACCCGTCAGCGGTCACGTTGTTCAGGAACAGGTAGCGATCGCAGGGCAGCTCGCCGAACAGCTCGACCTGGGCGTCGCAGACCCGGGCAACGTCACTGGCCAGCGCATCGGCATCGAAGCGGCCGGCACCGGTCATGGCGATGGCATGCGGCCGCCCGCCGGCGACGAATTCAACGACATCGAACTCGCCCATCTCCACGGGATGGTCGATCAGCTCATCGTAGTGGTCGCAGCCGTAGCGGCCGAAACCCCAGGGCTCGGCTTCCAGCGGACGCATGGAGGTCGCCACGCGCCAGCGACCGGTCACGGCCTCGGGATCGGGCGCCACCAGGTCCACCGTGCAGGGCTGCTGCTCCTGGCCAACCACGCGCAGGCAAAGCGAAGTCGCGTTGAAGAAACCCCGCTCGGTATCCAGGTACGCCGTGCGCACCGAGGTGTCGTAGGCATGGACCTCGATCATGACGGTCAGCGGCCCCGCGACCGGATCGACGCGCCAACGATCCTTGTCGATCTGCCGAACCTCGACCGGCTCACCCGCGCACTCCGCGACCAGCGTCAGCACGTTGCGGGCGAAGTCCCGAACCAGATAGCTACCCGGAATCCACGCGGGCAGGGCCAGCCATTGCCCGGCGGGATCGGGATGCTGGATGGTCAGGGCCACGTGGAAGCGGTGCGCCGCCGGCTCCGCCGGCTCGATGCGATAGTGCAGTGGAATCAAGGGACGCCGATTCGTCGAAATGCCGGCGTAGTCTAGGGAAACACCGGTTTATTCGCACCACCAGGACGGAGGCGGTTTTCGCGCAGGCCCAGGCGGCGTGAATGCCGCGCGGTTATCCAGGTCAGCAAGCGACAACGCGGGATTGCGCCTGAAAACCGGCCGCAAGCCACGAAGGGGATCGCGATTCAAGCGACAATGAAGCCATGACCAGCCGTCTGATCACGCTTTGGGATTCGCTCCAGTCCTGCCCGTTTCCGGATTCGGCCCTGCGGGCTCTGGTCGCCGGACTTCCGCCGGACAGCGTCCTGGCACTGGGGCCGGATCAGCCGGATGGCTCCGGCATGACGGCTGAACTCCAACTGGACAGGCTGCCCGCGAACGCACCGCGGCATCCCCGTCGTCGCGCTCAGTACGGCATGGGTCGACACCTCGCAAGAACCGCGCTGGAGACGCTGGGCGTGGAACCCGGCGACCTCGGCGCCCATCCGGATGGCGGCTGTGCATGGCCGCCGCGCATCGTCGGCAGCATCACCCACACGCGCGGTGTCGCAGCGGCCTGGGTCGGCCCGGACAGCGGGCTGCGGGGTCTGGGCATCGACGCCGAACGCCACAAACCGCTGAGCCCGGCCGCGCAACAACACGTCCTGACACCCGCGGAAATCGATGCCGACGACCTGCCCCCGGCGCTGCGCTTTTCCGCCAAGGAGGCCATCTACAAGTGCCTCGCCCCGCTGGGCGTGGCGCCGCTCAGATTTCAGGATGTCTCGGTCGGCGTCGAGGAAGGGTCGCTGCGCTTTGAACCGACACCGGACTGTCAGTGGAAGGCAGAAATGCCAACCCTGGCTGGCGTGTGTCTGACCACGGATGCCCATGTGCTGACCTGCGTCTGGGCGCGCACGCCCGAACCAGCCGCGTGACACCAACCGCCGAGGTCCTGTCCCGCTCGGCGAGACGCCACGACGGACTTGGTAGGCTGCTGAAGAGCAGCCTCTTAAAGAAGCAGCAAGGACGCCAGGCCGAGAAACAATCCGAGGCTCACAACATCGGTCGCGGTGGTCAGGAAAATGCTGGACGCGGTCGCCGGATCGGCACCGACCTTCTTGAGGGTCAGGGGAACGGCGACGCCGACCACACCGCTGAGCAGGCAGCTGCCGATCATCGCCAGCACGACCACCAACGCCAGCGTCAGCGCGCCGTCGGTGCCTGTCATCGAGGCGTAAATCCACATGCCCGCCGCCGCCGACAGTCCGGTCAGCAAGCCATTGACCAGCCCCAGCACCGCCTCCTTGCGCAGCAGCCCGTTCACCACCGAGGTCGGCACCTCGTTCAGCGCCAGTCCGCGCAGCGTCACCGCCATGGCCTGGCAGCCGGTGTTGCCGGCCTGCCCGGCCAGCACGGGCAGAAACGCGGCCAGGATGACGATGCGTTCCAGCGTGCCCTCGAACAAGCCCACCACCGCGGCCGCGGCGAAGGCGGTAATCAGATTCACCTGCAACCACGGATGCCGCAGCTTTAGCGAACGCGTCCAGGGCGTGCCGACCTGCTCGTCCTCGTCGACACCGACCATCAACCCGGGCTGGGCGGTCAGCTCGAAGGTGTGTTCCTCGAACAGGGCGTAGCCGGGCACGACGCCGAGAAAATGCCCGTCCTCACGACAAACCGGGTAGACCGGGTAGTGGCGATGGACCATCGCGCGCATCGCCGACTCGACACTGACATCCGGGGTCAGGAAGAACGGATCGGCGAGCATCACATCCGACACCGGCGCCTCCGGGTCGGCCAGCAGCAGGTCACGCATGGTCAGCACGCCCACCAGCGTCTGCTCATCCAGCACGTAGACATAGGTCACCAGGCTGGTCCGGCTGGCGACACGCACCTGTTCGGTCACCTCCCGCACCTGGGTATCGCGCGTCACGGTCAGCGGCGCGGCCTCGGCCAAGGCGCCGACGGTGCGCGGATCGGCCTTCGCGTCGGACAGCGTCGGCGCCCCCAGGGCAGCGCTCAGCGCATCACGTTTCGGAGCCTCCATCGCCGACAGGATTCGGCGGCGCGCGGTCTGCGACAACTGCGCCAGGGCCTCGACAGCCAGCGCCTCGTCGGCCCGCTCCAGCAAACGGACGGCGTCCTGCGGCGCTCGGCGGCGAACCCTGGCAAGCAGTTCGGCCGCGGCGGGGGACAGGGCATCTGGCGAGGCTTCGTGTTCGGCTGACATCGTTCGACCCGGTTGGTTAACCAAGCATATGGGGCGGCGGCGAATTCGCCAACGGCGCCGCCATACAGCCGAATCAGGGAGCTGGTGGCGTCAGAAAGACGGGGTTGCCGATCACCGTGATCACGTCCAGCGTGGCGACCTGCAAGCGGATCGCCGTGCCCAGCGGTCCCGACCCATCCGAGCGGCCGGCTTCCCAGGTGTCGACGAACGGGTCCGTGAGAATCGGAACGACCCGGGCGACCGCGCCGTCGGATAGATAAGTCAGCGTCTGACCGGTGCCGCCGGTGACCGTGGTCGTGAGCGTCGCCGAGTCAGCGGCGACGCTGTCACCGTAGATGCCGCTCTGACCGTCCGCCGTCGCCACCTCCATGGTCACGTCGGGCGAACCGGTGGCTCCCAGTGTCTTTACATAGGCGTGACCGGCGCGGATCGCGTCGGCCAGCGCGGCGCGTGAAAGCTCCTGGGCGTAGACCACGGTCGCCGAGCTGCCGTAGCCCTTGCGGGCCCGATCCTCCGGCGCATCCACTCCCTTGGAATCCGAGCCGGACACGGCGGTGGGAAACGCGCCGCCGGCAATGACTTCATCCCAGAGTTGCAATGCGGTCAGGGTGAACGGATTCTGAATCTCCAGCGGAATCGGCAGGCCGACCTCGCTGCCGGACACGCGCGCCGGTCCGTTCTGAACCTCGATGGTGTCGACCAGCGACCAGTCGATGTCGTCTTCCAGCTGAAACGCGCAACCGCGGCAGAAGTTCTCGAACAGCGCACCCTCGAAGGTCGTCGGGTGATTGACTCCGAACAGCGCGCCGGCTTCGACACTCGCCTGCTGGACCGCGCCCAGGGTCACGTCCTCGAAGCCATGCCGGTACTCGATGACATCCGGCGTCTCGCCGAAGGTATTGGCGTGACCGAAGTAGGTGATGATCTCGCGCCCCGGCCAGATCAGCAGGTCGGGGTTGGCGCGCTGGACCGGGCCGAGCTGCGCCCAGTGCCGCCCCGTGACGTATTCGGTGACCATCAGGAAATCCAGGTCGGCCGCCCTTGCCTGCTCGATGAAGCCGTCCCAGTCCGGCGCGTTGGGGTTGGAGTGGTAGCCGTGCATGTGGAAATCGCCGTGGTACCAGCCGGGCGCGGCGACGGCCACGTGATCCGGATCCACCGGATCGGCAACCGGCGCCCCGGCCCCGCTCCCCGAGAGACAGGCGATCTGGACGGTCCAGCTCGCGCCGGACGGACCCACGGCCGCGATGCCGAGCTCCACCGACCACAGGCCCGGTTCGATCACACCGGGGCGGTAGCCCCGATCCGCCTCGTCCGCGGCGATGAACACCGGACCGCGGTCCTGATCCAGACGCCCCTGCCGGCTTCCGGACCATCCACGAAATCCGGCCGCGGTCCGGTAACCGTGCTGGTCCCAGACACCCAGATCCAGCGTCGTCGCCGTTAGCGGGGTACTCGGCAGCACGCCGCCCTCGGTCCAGCCGTAGGCCACTTCGATGCGGCCCGTGCCCGGCGCCACGAAGAACGGCAGAATCCGGTAGGTCTTTGCGTCGGATGACGCCACCTCACCGGTAAGCTCCACCATTGGCTCCCCCGGCGCGCAAATCGTGGCGCCGGGCGGCGGATTCACCGGCGCATCCGGTCCACCGGCGGGCGGATCGCTGCGACCACAGGCGCCCACCACGGCAACCAGCGCCAGGCTGAGCATGGCGCGCAGCGCTCGGGCGGTTAACGGCGACAACTGGGAGCAGCGCATGAATCGACGACCGGTGAAAATTTGCGGGGCGTCGGAGTCTACAAGTCCCCGAACACCGCTACAGTAGCGGTCTCGTCTGACATCAGGGTGACAGCAGTGCGGCGCTATACGATCCGGATCGGCCTGGTCTGCGGAGTGATGCTGGCCGGCTGTGCCACGACCACGGAGCCCCCCGGCCTGCCGCCCACCGATATCCACGAGCTGCTGAGCGTCGACCGCGCCTTCTCCGAGGCTTCGGCGCAACACGGATTCGCGACCGCGCTGGATCAGTATCTGGTGGAGGACGCCGTCCGTCTGCCCCAGGATGCTCCGCCGGTGTTCGGACGACCGAACATCGTCAACACCATGCAGAGCTCGTCGCAGGAGTTCACCGTGACCTGGGAACCGGAAGCCGGCCAGGTCGCCGAATCTGGCGATCTGGGCTGGACCTGGGGGCGCTATCTCGCGGTCAAGCGCGCCAACGGCGAACCGGTCTCGCGCGGGAAGTATCTGAACGTCTGGGAGCGCCAGCCGGATGGCTCCTGGCGGGTCAAGATCGACGCCGGCAACCAGACGCCGATGCCGCGCTAACCCCGTCCCCGCGTGCGAGCGCATGACCGTTCTGGCACGCATTTGGTATGGTAATCCCCATCGCCAGCCATCGATCGGCGGCACCCCCTGTTGAAGACCTCGAGCCCGAACGACGCCGACAGAAGCGCCAGGACGGGCCAGCGAGCCTCCCGGAGAATTCATCCATGTTGAACCGTACACCGCGAATCCTGAGCGCGGCCGCGACCGCTGTTGCCCTGACCACGTTCGCCGCGTGCGGGGGTGGCGGACAGCCGCAGACCAAGGCGGACGGCACGCCGCTGAAGGTCTACCGCCATTCCATGGATGGCGCTCCGGTCAACCTGGACCCGGTCCAGTCCGCGGTGATCTATTCCAACTTCGTGGTGCTGAACACCTACGACACGCTTTACAGCTACAAGTATCTGACCCGTCCTTACGAGCTCAAGCCGAATCTGGCGAAGGCCTTGCCCGACGTATCCGAGGATGGCCTGACCTACACCATCCAGCTCAAGGAAGGTTCCGGCTTCATCGACGACCCCGCATTCCCGGACGGCAAGGGGCGTGAGGTCGTCGCCCAGGACTTCGTCTATTCCATCAAGCGTCATTTCGACCCGCAGAATCGGTCGCAGGGCGCCTGGCTCTGGCAGGGCAAGATCGTCGGCCTGGATGAGTGGAAAGAGAACGGCGCCGATTACGGCGAGGACGTGGAAGGGCTGAAGGCGCTGGATGACCACACGGTCCAGATCAAGCTGGTTAAGCCGTTTCCGCAGCTGATCTACACGCTGGCGATGGGCTTTTCCGGCATTGTTCCGCGGGAAGCCGTGGAAAAATACGGCCGCGAACTCTCGGTGCATCCGGTGGGGTCGGGGCCGTTCCGGATGGAACGCTTCACCACGGCCAAGGCCGTGCTGGTTCCGAACAAGAATTTCCGCCAGGAGCCCGTCGATCTGGCCGCGGAAGGCTACGACCCGGAACTGCACGGCCAGTTCGGCCTGGAGGCGATCGACGGCAAGGCGCCGCCGTTCGTCGACCGCCTGGAAATCGACTTCATCACTGAAACCGCTTCCCGCTGGGCATCGTTCACCTCGGACAAGGAAGTGCAGTACTCGCATGTCCCGGTCGAACAGGTCGACGGGGTACTGGCCAGCAAGGACCCGATCACGCTGAAGAAGGAGTGGTCGGATCGCTACTTCAGCTATTACGGGACCGAAGCGGGCTTCGTCTACACCTACTTCAACATGGACCGCCCCGCGCTGGGCACCAGCGATGACCCGGACACCGATGCCAAAAACAAGGCGCTGCGCTGCGCCATGGTTGACGCGTTCTCCTGGGCCGAGCGTAACGCCCGCTTCTACTCGGGCATCGGTAATGTCTTTCCCGGCGTGATTACCCCGGTCGTGCCGGAATTCGATCCCGAGACGCCGCGGGACTCGGTCACGCAGGACATGGACGCCGCCAGGAAGGCGTTGAAGGACGCCGGCTGGACACCCGAGACCCTGCCCGAGATCACCTACGGACACGTGGCCAGCGTGACCAATCGCCAGATGTTCGAACAGTTCCGCGGGTTCATGGTGGAACTGGGTTTCCCGGTCGACAAGGTGCGTGGCGACAGCTACGCCACGTTCGGCGACTTCAACAAGGGCATCAAGACCAACAAGTTCGACGTTGGCGGACTGGGATGGGGACTGGACTATCCGGATGCCGAGAACACCCTGCAGCTGTTCTACGGCCCGAACCACACGCCGGGTTCAAACAACGCCAACTACTCGAATCCCGAATTCGACGCGCTGTACAAGCAGACCGCGGTCATGCAGCCCGGCCCCGAACGCACGGAAATCTATCGCCGGATGAACCAGATGGTCATCGACGACTGCGTCGCGCTGACCGGCCTGTCGCGTACCCGCATCTACCTGTGGCACAAGAACGTGATCGGCCTGCCGGACCGCGAGATCCTCGGCGGGTTCTGGCTGAAATACGTGGATGTGAAGACCGGCGACGCGGAGTGAGGAGCGGCTGACCGCGCCCCATGGACACCCTTCAATACGCACTGCGCAAGCTCGTCACCGGCATCCCGCTGGTACTGGGCGTGACCTTCATCAGCTTCGTGCTGATGGTTTATTTCGGTCCGGACAAGACCTACGACCTGATCGGCAAGAACGCCACGCCCGAGCAGATCGCCGAAATCCGCGCCGACCTGGGTTACGACCAGCCGTTCTTCGTGCGATACGGCGACTACCTGCGCGAGCTGGTGACGCTGGACTTCGGCTATTCGGACTCCACCGGCGAGCGCGTCTCGCGCATCCTCGCCCGCACGATTCCGATCTCGCTGGCGTTGACCTTGCCGGGCTTCATCCTGGGGAACGCGCTGGGCGTGCTGCTTGCGCTCATCGCCGGCTTCTTCCGGGGCGGCCTGATCGATCGCGCGATCATGGCGGGCGCGGTCGTCGGCATGTCGATCAGTTTCCTGATCATCATCATCGGCTTCCAGGTGTTGCTGTCGTCCAGCTACGGCCTGAACTACTTCCCGGTCCGGGGCTGGGAGGTCTACAGCCTGGGTGACTATCTTTACTACGTGACCGTGCCGACACTGGCCATCGTGTTCGTCTCGCTGGGCTACAACACCCGCTTCTACCGCGCGGTCGTCGTCGAGGAAATGAATCGCGACCACGTGCGCACGGCGCGCGCGTTCGGCACACCGCCGGCCAAGCTGCTGTTTCGCAACGTGCTGCGCAATGCGGCGATTCCGATCATGACGCGGATCATGTTCTCGATTCCGCTGGTGGTGATTTCCGGCAGCCTGCTCATCGAGAGCTATTTCGGCATCCCCGGCGTCGGCAAGGTCACCTACGACGCCATCACCACCGGCGACCAGCCGATTCTCAAGGCCGTTGTCGGCGCCACGGCCGTGTTGTTCGTCCTGACGCTGATCGCCACCGACGTGATGTACAAGGTGATTGATCCACGAGTTTCCCTGAAGTGAACGCCACGACCACCACCGAAGCCGCTCCGGCACCGCGCAAACAGAGCGAATCGCTCTGGAGCAAGGCCGTCGGCAAGTTCCTGCGCGACCGCTGGGGCATGGCCTCGCTGCTGGTCGTGCTGGTCTACCTGGGGATCGCGCTGGGCGTTTGGGCCGGTCTGTGGGGAACGGACTGGAACACGCTCACGCCAACCATCAACGCCGAGGCCTCGGCCGAGCACTGGTTCGGCACCAACCGCAACGGTCAGGACATCTTCGAGCGGGCGATCTTCTCCACCAAGACGGCGTTCGAGATCGGTCTGGTCGTCGCCATCCTGTCGACGATACTGGGCGCCGTCATGGGCGCGATTTCCGGCTTTTTCGCCGGTCGCTGGCCCGACGAGATCATCCTGTGGCTGAAGGGCGTGCTGGACTCCATTCCGTTCTACCTGTTCGTCGCCGCGGTCGCGTTCGCGTTGCAGGGCTACGCCTTCTCCATGCACGTGGCGATGGTGGCGACGTTCTGGACGACCACGGCCCGGCTGGTGCGCGCCGAGGTGATCCGGCTCAAGGGCTTCGAGTTCGTCGAGGCCGCCCACGCGCTGGGTGTACCGGAACTGCGCATCATCTCGCGCCACATCATCCCCAACACCACGCACATCCTGCTGGTGCAGGCGACCATCACCTTCGTCTCGGCGATCAAGAGCGAGGTGATCCTGTCCTTCCTGGGGCTGGGCGTGAAGAACGGGGTGTCCTGGGGGCTGATGATTTCCGAGTCCACCAACGAGGTCACCACCGGCTTCTTCAACAACTTCCTCGCCGCATCCGCATTCCTGTTCGTGCTGGTGATGGCCTTCAACATGTTCTCCGACGCGTTGCAGGACGCGCTGGACCCGAAAAAGACCGGCTGAGCGGCGCGATGCAAACAAGCGTGACACGCCGGGCGGCTGACTGATCCATGGCACTACTGGAAGTCGACAACCTGCAGGTGGAATTCGCCACCGATCGCGGCATCGCCCGCGCCATCGATGGTGTCTCCTTCGAGGTCAATGAAGGCGAGACCCTGGGCATCGTCGGCGAATCCGGCTGCGGCAAGTCGGTCACGTCCCTGTCGATCATGGGGCTGATCCCGCGCCCGCCGGGCCGGATCGCGGGCGGCGAAATCCGCTTCGCTGGCGAGAATCTGACCCGGCTGCCGGAGAAGGCCTACCGCAAGCTGCGCGGCAGCGACATCTCGATGATCTTCCAGGAGCCGATGACCGCGCTGAACCCGGTGTTCACGATCGGCAACCAGATCAGTGACGTGTTGCGACGGCACAAGGGTCTGTCGCGCAAGCAGGCACGCGCACGCGGGATCGAGATGCTGGCGGAGGTCGGCATCCCGGCGCCGGAAAAACGCATCGACGAGTACCCGCACCAGCTGTCGGGCGGCATGCGCCAGCGCGTGATGATCGCGATGGCGCTGAGCTGCGATCCGAAACTGCTGATCGCCGACGAACCGACCACCGCGCTGGACGTGACGATCCAGGCGCAGGTGCTGGAGCTGATCAAGAAACTCGCGGCCGATCACGGCACGGCGGTCATCCTGATCACGCACGATCTCGGCGTGGTCGCCGAGACCTGTGATCGCGCCGCGGTCATGTACTGCGGCAAGATCATCGAGCAGGGGCCGGTCGACGCCCTGTTCGAGTACCCCCGCCATCCCTACACCGCCGGCCTGCTGGCCTCGGTGCCGCGCATCCGCCCGGACCGCCTGCCGCGGCTGCCGACGATTCCCGGCATCGTGCCGGATCTTCTGGACCTGCCGCGCGGCTGTCGCTTTCGAGATCGCTGCGGCCAGGCGCTGGAACGCTGCGGTCAGTTCGATCCCGAATTGAACGCCGACAATGACGCGGCGACCGTGGCGGCCTGTTTCAACCCCAATCCGGTGGTGACCGCATGAGCACGCCATTGCTCCGGGTTCGCGGCCTGACGAAACATTTTCCGGTCAAGGGAGGGGTGCTGCGTCGCACGGTGGCGCAGGTCAAGGCGGTGGACGGCGTCAGCTTCGATATCGAGCGCGGCAAGACGCTGGGCCTGGTGGGGGAATCCGGCTGCGGAAAGTCCACGCTGGGGCGCGCGATTCTGCGGCTGCACGAACCCACCGAGGGCGAGGTGTTCCTCGAAGAGACCGACGTGACCGCGGCCAGCGGCTCCGAACTCAAGCGTCTGCGCCGGAACATGCAGATCATCTTCCAGGACCCGTTCGCGTCGCTGTCCCCGCGACGGACGGTGTTCGAAACCCTGCGCGAGCCGCTGGATGTCCACCGCATCGGCACACCGGCGGAGCGGCGCAAGAAGGTCGAGGAACTGCTGGAAGTCGTCGGGCTGCGGCGTGCCGTGCTGCATCGCTACCCCCACGAGTTCTCCGGTGGCCAGCGTCAGCGCGTCGGTATCGCCCGCGCCCTGGCGCTGAATCCCAAGTTCATCGTCGCCGACGAGGCGGTGTCCGCGCTGGATGTTTCGGTGCAGTCGCAGGTGCTGAACCTGATCGACGATCTGCAATCCGAGTTCGGCATCAGCTTCCTGTTCATCTCGCATGATCTGGCGGTGGTGCAGCACATCAGTCACCAGGTCGGGGTGATGTATCTGGGCAAACTGGTCGAAACCGCCAGTGCCGGCGATCTCTACGCCGACCCGAAGCACCCCTACACCCAGGCGCTGATGTCGGCGATTCCGGTGCCGGACCCGAAGGCGGGTTCCGAACGCATCGTGCTCTCCGGTGATGTCCCATCGCCGATGAACCCGCCATCCGGCTGTCCGTTCCACACCCGCTGCCCGGCCGCCATGCCGCATTGCTCCACCATCGAGCCCAGGATGCAGAACCTCGGTTCGGAGGCGCAGCCGCACTGGGTGTCCTGCCATCTGTACGGCGACACGCCGCAAGCGGACAACAGCGCGGACTGACTCGCGTGGGGGCGTCCTCATGCGGCCTCCCGGTTCATCAAACCGCCATCTGTGATCCCTAGGCTGAATCCGGGGAACGACTCGGATTTCAGGGATGGCCAGGACCGGCGATTCGGAAGCGATCACGCTTCTGTGGCAACTCAAGCGTGCGTGCGACGCATCCCCCGACAAGGGATTGCCGTACATTCACTTCAGCGCGCTTCTGGGCAACCAGAACTACCGTGACAGCACGCTGACAGCGGCATCGAACTCGGCGGACAAGACAGTCGCCGAACTAGCGCAGCGCATCCTGACCCTGGCGCCCACCGGCAGCCTGTTGCGTCAGGTCGACACCGGCATGAAGCACGTCGACTTCGACCAGACCACCGAATTCGAGGCCAGCGTCACGCGCGCGAAAAAGCGGCAGTCACGGCGCGCGCTGTTGACGGGCTTCGGCATTCTGGCCGGCGTCCTGGTCCTGGCGGTGCTGTTCTTCACGCGCCTGGACAATGGACCCAGCGTCGACCACATCGGCGGCAACATCGAAGTCAGCACGACCTGGAAGGCGGGAAAACGCATCGTGCTGGAACAGGTCGTGTTCATCGAGCCGGGCGTGAAACTGACCATCGAGCCCGGGGTAACCGTGCTGGGCCAGCCGGGTTCCGCGCTGCTGGTCGCCAACGGCGCGGAGTTCCACGCCCGCGGCCGACCGGACGCGCCGATCGTGTTCACCAGCGCCCAGCCCATCGGTTCACGCCAGGCCGGCGACTGGGGCGGCGTGGTGCTGATGGGCGACGCGCCCACCAACGTCGGGCTGGGGCGCATCGAGGGCGTCCCCGCCGACGAACCGCTGGCCGCCTACGGTGGCAAGAACGGCGAGGGCTCCTGCGGCGTGATGGAATATGTCCGCATCGAATTCGCCGGGTTCGAAATCTCGGCGAATAACGAACTCAACGGCCTGACGCTGGCCGGTTGTGGTGCAGGCACCATCGTACGCCATGTGCAGGTCCACAGCCCGCTGGACGACGGCATCGAGATGTTCGGCGGCTCGGCGAACCTGCGCAATCTGGTGATCACGCGACCGGGCGATGACGCCTTCGACTGGGATCTGGGCTGGACCGGCAACGTCCAGTCACTGGTGGTCCAGATGGGTCGGGACGTTGGCGACAACGGCTTCGAGGGCGACAACAATGGTCCCGATCCCGACGCCGAACCACGCTCGGCGCCGACCTTCGTCAATGTCACGCTGATCGCCGATCCCAATGCCTCCCGCGCCCAGCGGGCCATGACCCTGCGCGAAGGCACGGCCGGCACGTTCCGGAACCTGATCATCGCCGGTTTCAAGGACGAGGCGATCTCGATTCAGGATCGCTCGCAGGGCCTGGCCGAATCAGGCGAGCTGACCCTCAGCCACACACTGTTCATCAGCGATCGCAGCGGTCGCCGCATCGACCGGGAGGATCCGGCGGGCTTCGATATCGCAACCTGGCTGCAGCAGACCGAACGCGAGAACCAGTTCGTCGTCGATCCGGCCTATCTGTCCGGTGCGCTGGACCCGATCGCACCCCGTTTCGCTCCCGATGTCGGCCCGGCGCTGGCGGCCGTGGCGTCGATTCCGCGCGGCGAGTTCTGGAACGGCGGCGCCCGCCATCGCGGCGCGCTACGTCCCGGTACCGCGGAAAACTGGCTCAGCGGCTGGACGGCGTTTCCACCGAACTAGCCCGCAGACACGACGAGCGCCGTCACACATCCCGCCAGCGAAAGCTCCAGGCACCGAAGGCGAGACAACCGGCGGCGATGACCAGCAGGATCAGCAGGTGGTCGGCCACGTCGATCAGGCCGACGCCGTCCAGCATCACCGCCCGCGCCGCCTCCAGCAGGTGGGTCAGCGGCAGGCAGCGGGCCAGCCAGACCACCACGGCCGGCGCGCCCTCGATGGAAAACCACACGCCGGAGACCATCATCATCGGCCAGGTCACGAGGTTGAGCAGCCCGTTGGCGAGTTCCTCGCTGGTCGTCCTGGCCGCAACCGCGACGCCCATGGCGATCATCGCGACGGCGCCGATCAGCGCGATCACGAACAGGCTCAGGTGACTGCCGTCCACCGGGAACCCGATCAGCCATTCGGTGCCCACGAACACCGCGCAGGTCACGACCATGATCACCAGCAGGCGGGAGAGAATCTGCGCAATCAGAAATTCCGCCGGCCGGATCGGCGTGGCGCTGAGCCGCTTCAGATAGCCCGCCTTGCGGTAGCGAACGATGACGTAGCCGACCCCGAACAGGCAGGAGAACATCATGTTCATGCCAAGAATGCCGGGCACGAGCCAGTCGACGTAACGGGTCTGCTCGCCGGTGACGGTCGCACGTTCCAGCGGCGGGCCGGGCAACCCGGCCAGGATGCGCTCCAGCGAATAGCCTTTCGGCGAGGTCGTGTTGATCCAGTAGCGTCGGGCCTGGAAGTCCACCAGCAGATCGAGGCGGTGCCGCTCGACAAGCCGGATCGCACGCTCCGGATCCAGCTCGGGCACGAACTGGGTGAACCGCAGCCCCATCAGCGGTTCGCTCTCGGCATCCGGCAACTGCGCCGTCGCCTGCGTCAACACCCCGACCTTGTAAAGGGGCTGGTTGTCGCCGGAGAACACGATTGCCAGACCGAGCACCAGCAACAGCGGAAGCAGGATGTTCCACCCCAGCGCGGAGCGGTCGCGAACGAACTCCAGATTGCGAGCTCGGGTAATCGCCAGGATGCGCCGGAGCATCATGCCCGCAGCTCCTCGCCGGTCAGCTCGATGAACAGGTCCTCCAGCGTGTGCTCCCGGATCTGAAGATGCTGCAACGGCACGCGTTGGAAGCGCAGGTCATCCAGCGCGGCCGCCACATCCTCCACGACGCGTTCGGCACGATCGTGGTGAACGCGCCAGGCCGCCAGATCGACCTTGGAGGCATCCAGATCGGCCACCGGCAGACTGAGCACCGCCCCGGCGAAATGGCGCCGCAGCAGCTCACGCGGCGTGCCTTCGGCGATGATCCGGCCGTGATCCATGATCGCGATGCGGTCACAAAGCCGATACGCCTCTTCCATGTAATGCGTGGTCAGCACCACAGTCCGGCCGTCGGCCTTGATCGACTCCACCAGCGACCAGAAATTCCGGCGTGCCTGCGGGTCCAGACCGGTTGTCGGCTCATCCAGAAAGATCACGGTCGGATTGTTGATCAGCGCGATGCCCAGCAACAGCCGCTGACGCTGGCCACCGGAAAGCTTGCGCGCATCCCGGCCGGCCAGGTCGGTCAAGGCACAACGCGCCATGACCGCATCGATGGAATCGGCATCCGGATACAACCGCGAGAACAGTTCCAGGTGTTCGCGCACGCTGAGGAAATCCTGCAAGGCCGTATGCTGGAACTGGATGCCCGCCTCGCGCCGGAATCTCGCACCCAGGGGTTCGCCCAGATAATCGATGCTGCCCGAAGAGGGCTGGAGAATGCCTTCGAGCAGTTCGATGGTCGTCGTCTTGCCCGCCCCGTTCGGCCCCAGCAATCCGAAGCACTCGCCCGTGCTGATCGTCAGATTCAGACCACGAACGGCCTCCACCGCACCGAAATTTCGGCGCAGATCACGCACACGCAACGCGACCGTCCCGGTGCTCATGATCTCGCGGCGAGCGGACGGACTGTGGAATGGCATGACATCTGCTGCTGTCCTTTGGGAAACATGGACCTTCTTTCACGAACCCCGCCCGCCGACCGGCGGATACCCGGCCCCGGGAACACAAACCCGCTTCGGGCCACGCGTTTCTTCATGACTGGCCTGCATGACGGTGGGATTGTGGGGAACCACGGCCGCCCCGTCCGGTTCGTCTCCGCGCGTGCATCAGGTCCGGGCCGTAGTCGTGCAAATACATCGGTGTTTCCCTAGACTACAACGTGAGGCTGGTCTGCAAATGGATTGCATTCACCCGAGGGAGCTGTTTCGGATGATTACTCGTTTCTGCCGATTCGTCGGCGCCTGCGCATTGATTGCGCTCTGTGCCACCCCGTTCGGCGCCAACGCGCAGGAGTACGACATCGGTTTTGATGATCGCTACTTCGGCTCCGCGAACGCGGGCTTCCTCGTCACCGATAGCGACGATCAGGACAACGGCCCCGCCGGGATGCTGACCTTCGGCAAGTTCATCGGACACCGCATGGCCGTGGAAGGCTTCGTCAGCGGCGGCGTGGTCGAAGTGGCGAACATCAACTCCGACTACGAACGGCTGGTGGGCGGCGGCAACTTCATGCTGTTCGTCAACGACAGCCGCCGGGCGCGCTTCTACGGACTGCTCGGCGCCGGCATTCACAACGTGAACTTCCTGGAGGAGGAAGTGACCGGGCTGTCGTACAACGGCGGCATCGGCGCGTTGTTCCGACTGAACAACAACCTCGACCTGCGCGTGGAAGGCCAGTACCTCATCGACCATATCGACGAGGAAGGCGTGCTGGTCGAGGACGATTTCTACAACTACCAGGCCACGATCGGTGTGCTGTACCGCATCGGCACCTGGCCGCCGCCTCCGCCCGATTCCGACGGCGACGGCGTGGCCGATCGCTTCGACGCCTGCCCGAACACCCCGGCCGGCGTGCTGGTGGACGAGAAGGGCTGCGCCGTGGATTCGGATGGTGACGGCGTTCCCGATTTCCGCGACAAGTGTCCGGGCACGCCGCGCGGCGTTCCGGTCGACGAGGACGGCTGCCCGCTGGATGCCGACGGTGACGGCGTGCCGGACT
>NZ_CAXFCL010000049.1:0-3158 GCF_964000955.1 uncultured Abyssibacter sp. | reverse complement strand
GGCAGCACGCCGGCCACATGCGCGGCGATCGCACCGGCCCACAGGCCGACCGCGAAGACGAACAAGGCCAGGGTCGGCCAAGCCACCGACGGTGCCTGGAACAGGGGATCATTCTTGGGAATACGCGGCCTGGGTTGGACTGTGACCGTCATGAGCGCACCGTGATTTGTTATTGATTAAACGTTCGTTTAATCATACGGCGGAACGCGCGGGCGTCAACTTCCGGGCTATGGCTACAGGTGCGGGAGCAAGGCCCTGGCGAAGCGGTCGAAGTCCTCGATCTGCGGCAGATGGCCCAGGCCATCGAACTCCACCAGCTCCGCGTCGGGAATACGTTCGGCGGTCCGCCGTCCGAGTTCCGGGTAATCGCCCAGCGTCTCCGCGACGGCCTTGGGCGCTTTGCCGCGGCCCGGCGCCGTACGATCGCGCTGGCCGATCATCAGCACCGTCGGCACGGTGAGATTCCCGAACTCGTGGACCACGGGCTGGGTTTGCAACATGTCATAGGTCAGCGCCTGGCTCCAGGCGATGGCGTCGCCGCGCTCGCCTTCGTAGAGATCGGCCAGGCGCCGTGCCCAGCGCTCGTACGCCGGCTTCCAGTCGCCATCGTAGTAACTGCGCAACTGATACTGCTTGATGGACGCGAAGTCCTTCTTCCGCTCGGCGGCATAGGCCGCATCCACCGGCGTGTGCGGCACGCCGAGCTGGACCCAGTCCTCCAGTCCGATGGGATTGACGAGAATCACCTTGCTGACGGCATCGGGATACTTGAGCGCATAGCGAGTACCGAGCATGCCGCCCATGGAATGGGCAATGACGAGGCTGCGATCAACGCCCAGCGAATCCAGCAGCGCCCGGGTATTGTCCGCGAGCTGGTGGAAGCTGTACTGATAGCGACGCGGCAAATCGGATGAACAGAAGCCGATCTGCTCCGGGACGATCACGCGATAACCGTTCTCTCGCAGCAGGCCGATGGTGTCGACCCAGTAATCCGCACAGAAATTCTTGCCGTGCAGCAACAGCGCGACGCCCTGCTCGTCGACGCCGGCCACCGGTTGGACATCCATGTAGCGCATCACCAACGCTTGCTGCTGCGACTCGAACTCGAAGCTCCGAGGCGGATAGGGATAGTCCGACGCGGCCTGCGCCGATCCGATGACACCCAGCAGGGCCAGCACGTGGATGATTCGTCGCATCTTGATTGCTTCCTTGACTGCGGGTGGTTTCGATGCGGATCGTCCGCCGGGGTTCCCGGTCAGCCCTCCACCAGTGACAGGCTGAACACCTCCAGCCCGTCGGCGCAGGCCGCATCCAGTTCCGGATGCCGTTCAAATCCGAGCTGGCTCAGCACGATCAGCGACCGCTGATTGTGGGGCATCACGACCGCGTACAGCGTGGTCAGGCCAAGCGCGGCCTGCGCATGCTCGATCACGGCCCGTGACGCCTCCAGCGCATAGCCCCGGCCGACATGAGCATCCAGCAGGGCAAACCCCAGATCCGGCCCCGGAAGCCCGTCACGCCGCACCAGCCCCGCCATCCCGATCGCCGCACCGGATGTCCGCTCGCAGATCAACCACAAACCGAACCCCTGCGCGGCATACCGCCCGGTCAGCCGGCTGCGGATGTAGTCACGTGCATCGTCCGGCGTCTCGATCCCGGATGGCGCGATGAAACGCGACCAGGACGCCTGAGTGACGAGTTCATGGATGAACATGACATCGGATGCGTCAGCCTCGCGCAGAAGCAGCCGCGGCGTGCGCGCGACGACCGCCCGATCCGTCACGAGTACCCGATCAGGACCGCCAGCACCATCGCGGCGCTGCCGAACAGCAGCACCTGCGCGGCCAGCGGCCAGATGAACCGCAGCCAGCGACCATAGGGCACACCGCAAACGCCGAGGATGCCCATCAGCACCGGATCGGCAGGGTTGATCATCGTCGTCAGGCCATCACCGAGCTGGTAGGCCAGCACGGCCACCTGCCGAGGCAGCGCGAGCACGTCGGCGATCGGTGCCATCAGCGGCATGGTGACGTAGGCCTGTCCGGAACCCGAGGGCACCGCGAAATTGATGCCGCATTGCAGCCAGAACATGCCGACGGCCGATCCCGCCGAGCCGAGCGCGCCCAGCGGTTCCGACAGGCCGTGAACGATGGTGTGCAGAATCTGCCCGTCGTCGAGCATCACCTGAATGGAGCGGGCGAAGCCGATCATCAGCGCCGTGCCGGCCAGGGCCGCGGCGCCGGTACTGAACTCCTTCGCGATCGTGTTGACGGACTGCCCCGCCACCAGCCCGGCGACGATCGCCATGGCGAAAAAGGTGGCGCCGAGTTCCTCCAGGTACCAGCCGCGGGTGATGATCCCCCAGACCACGATTCCCAGCAGGATCAGCGCGGACCACAGCACCGCCTGCATGCGGCCGGTCAATGGCGGCGGCTCTTCGGCCAGCGCGACCTGCGCCTCCGGAATGTCGACCACCAGCGAGGCCGCGGCATTGCGCCGGACGCGACGCCCGTAACGCCACACGTGCAGAAACCCCAGCCCCAGCAGCGGCAGGAACAACGCGATGCGGTAACCCGATCCGCTCAATGGCGGCAGCTCGGCGATGTCCTGGGCGATCAGCACGGTGAACGGGTTGAGCACGGCGGCGCCGTAGCCGATGGAATTGCCGATCACCAGAATCGCCGCGGCCGTCACCGCATCCATGCGCAGGGCGATGCAAAGCGCCGCCAGCACCGCGCCCAGGGCGATGTACTCCTCTCCCATGCCGATGCTGGACGAGCCCAGCGAAAAGCTGAGCAGCCCGATCCCGACCAGCAGCCCCGGGCGCGCGTCGAAACGCCTGAGCAGCCGTGCCAGGCCCGCGTCCACGGCGCCGGTGGACTGCAATACGCCCAGCGCACCACCGATGATGAGCACGAAAAAGATGATGCTCTGAGCCGATTCCAGTGCCCGCGGGATCACCGTGACCAGACTGGACACCGGCACCTCGGGTGCATCCTCGATCACCTGGAAGGTGCCCGGCACGACCACCTCGCGGCCGGCGTCATTCACCTCCGTCGAATAGCTGCCTGCCGGCAGCAGCCAGGTCAGCGCGAACGCGATGACGGTCATGCCATAGAGCAGGACCAGGGTGTGGGGAACGCGGAATTTCAGCATGG
>NZ_CAXFCL010000048.1:0-10832 GCF_964000955.1 uncultured Abyssibacter sp. | reverse complement strand
TTCATCGATCACGGCATGGGTGTGGTCATTGGCGAGACGGCCGTTGTTGGCGACGATTGCACGCTATACCACGGCGTAACGCTGGGTGGCACGTCGTGGTCGCCGGGCAAGCGCCATCCCACGCTGGGCAACAATGTCGTCATCGGCGCCGGCGCCAAGGTGCTGGGGCCGCTGACCATCGGCGACGGTGCGCGCATCGGCTCGAATGCGGTCGTGGTCTCCGACGTGCCGCCCGGCGCCACGGTCGTCGGGATTCCGGGTCGCGTGGTCACCGAGCGCAAGCAGCCGACCCGCGAGATGCTCGCGATGGCCGAGAAGATGGGCTTCGACGCCTACGGCATGACCCGCGACATGCCGGACCCCGTGTCCAAGGCCATCGGTTCGATGCTGCATCACATCCATGTGCTGGATGGTCGTGTCGAGCAGCTGTGCAAGGCGCTGCGCGAGCATGTGGATGCCCAGGATTTGCCGAAGCTGGACGTGCCTGAGTTCGCCCGCGACGAGGCTGAGCAGGCGGCCGAATCCATCGTCGAGGCGTCGAAGCAGCGCGCGGCGCAAAAGCCCGGATGAAGCTGACGACGCGAGGCCGCTACGCGGTCATGGCCATGGTCGACCTGGCCGAGCATGGCGGGGAGGACCCCGTCTGTATTGGCGATATCGCCCAGCGTCAGAACCTGTCCGTGGCCTACCTGGAGCAGTTGTTCGCCGCGCTACGCCGGGCCGAACTGGTTTCGGCGCGTCGCGGGCGCTGTGGTGGCTATGCGTTGACCCGCACGGCTGATCAGATTTCGGTGGCGGCGGTGATGGCCGCGCTGGACGAGAACATGGACGCCACCCGCTGCGGCGGCGAGGCCGCTTGTACCGGCACCGGTGAGCGCTGCCGCACCCATGGCCTGTGGACGGCGCTGTCCGCGCACATGCATGACTTTCTGGCCGGCATTTCACTGGACGACGTGGTGGCGGGGCGGCTGGATGTGCGGGAAGCCGTCGTGACCTTCGCGGCCTGACACGGAACATGACGCTTTACTTCGATCACAACGCAACCACGCCGCTCGATCCGCGGGTGCTGGAACGGATGCTGCCGGTCTTCGGCGCGACCTATGCCAACGCGTCCAGTCTGCATCGCACGGGGCGCAACGCGCGGGACGTGGTGGAGCGGGCGAGAGCCCAGGTCGCCGCGTTGGTCGGCGCGCCGTCGCAGTCGGTCGTGTTCACCAGCGGTGGTACGGAAGCCGACAATCTGGCACTGCGCGGCGCCATGGCGGCCCAACCGGGGCGCACGCTGCTGATCGGCGCGACCGAACACCCGGCGGTGCTGGAATGCGCCGAGGCGATGGAGCGCGACGGCGTCAAGCTCGAGCGCATTCCGGTTGATCGCGACGGTCGCCTGGACCTGGCGTGGCTGGAGCGGCGTCTGCAGGCCGGGGACGTGGCGCTGGTGTCGGTGATGCTGGCGAACAACGAAACCGGCGTGATCAATGACATCCCCCTCGTCGCCGATCTGGTGCATGCGGCCGGCGCCTGGCTGCACAGCGATGCCGTGCAGGCGGCGGGCAAGCATCCGATCGACTGGTCCGATCTCGGGGTGGATTTGCTGTCGCTGTCCTCGCACAAGCTCTACGGCCCGAAGGGTGTCGGTGCGCTGGTCGTCGGCGAACGGGCCGTGCTGCACCGGCAGATGCACGGTGGCGGTCAGGAATCCGGCCTGCGCGGCGGCACCGAGAACGTGCCCGCCATCGTTGGCTTCGGCGCCGCGGCGGAGCTCGCGATCGAGGAGCTGGCGGCGCGCAGGGCGCATCTGCAAACGTTGCGTGATCTGCTTGATGCCGGCCTGGACCAGATTCCCGGGGTGGAGCGATTCGCCGCGGCGGCCACGCGTCTTTGCAACACCACGCAGTTCCGCCTGGACGGTTTCGACGGCGAAAGCCTGCTGATGGCGCTGGATCAGGCCGGCTGCGCGGTGTCGTCCGGCTCCGCCTGCGCCAGCGGCAAGGGCGAACCCAGCCACGTCCTGCTGGCGATGGGCATTCCGGCCGAGCAGGCCAAGGGTGCGATTCGCGTCAGTCTGGGCATGGGCAACACCGCGGAGGATGTCCAGGCGTTGCTGGCCGAGTTGCAGCGCCTGAACCCCGCGACCTCGCGCCTGATGCGTTCGGTGAGCCTGAGCGCATGAGCAGGCCGCGCATCTATCTGGATCACGCGGCGACGACCCCGATCGACCCGGCGGTCGCCGAAGTCATGCGCGATGCGCTCGAGCTGGCCAACCCGGCGTCGACGCATGCGGCGGGTCGCGAGGCCGCGGAACAGGTGGAGCGTGCCCGTGCCGCCGTGGCCGCCCGGGTTGGCGCGTCGGCAGACAGCCTGATCTGGACCAGCGGCGCCACCGAGGCGGACAACCTCGCCATTCTCGGCGCGCTGGCGCATCGCCCGCCGGGGCATGTCGTCACCGCTCGCACGGAACACAAGGCGGTGCTCGACCCGGTGCGCCAGCTGGAGCGTGCCGGATGGCGCGTGAGCTGGCTCAAGCCGGGTGACGACGGGGTGATCGCGGCAGCCGATGTGCTGAACGCGCTGCGGGACGACACCCAACTCGTGTCGATCATGCACGTGAACAACGAGACCGGCGCGATCCAGGACATTGAGGCCATTGGTCGCGGTCTCGCCGGGCATCCGGCGCTGTTCCACGTCGACGCCGCGCAGTCGCTGGCCTGGCTGCCGATCGATGTCGACGCCATGGGCATCGACCTGCTGGCGCTGTCCGCGCACAAGTGCCACGGGCCTGCCGGCATCGGGGCGCTGGTGCTGCGTCGCGGCAGCGCCCGGATCAGGCCGTTGATGCATGGCGGCGGCCAGGAGCAGGGTCTGCGGCCCGGTACGCTGGCGCCGCATCAGATTCTCGGCTTCGCCGAGGCCGTGCGCCGGCTCGACAGCTTCGCGGATGCCCCGGCGCGGGTCGGCCGGCTGCGCGAACGGCTCTGGACCGGGCTGGCCGCGATCCCCGGCGTGATCCGCAATGCCTCGGCCGCGGTCACGGCGCCGCATATCCTCAACATGACGGTGCGTGGCGTGAACGGGGAGAGCCTGCTGTTCAGCCTGCCGGAGCTGATGATTTCGCAGGGTTCGGCCTGCACGTCGGATGGCCAGGAATCCTCCTACGTGCTGCGCGCGCTGGGGCGCAGCGATGCCGAGGCCCGCGCCAGCCTGCGGCTCAGCCTCGGGCGCGGGACCACTGATGACGAGGTGGATCTGGCGGCTGCCCGGATCACCGCGACGGTGGAGCGGCTGCGCGCGTTGCAGCCGGATCACTTGCAGCGGGAGGCCGCCTGATGGATGGTCTGCGCGCCCGCTTCGAGACCCTCGGCAAAGCCCGGCAGGCCGGTGAGACCGGCGCCACGGCCCGCGCGGAGGCGACCACGCCGGCCGGTGACGACGTGGTCGAGATCAGCCTCTGGCTGAACGGCTCCACCATTGAACGCGCGAGGTTTCGGGCCCATGGTTCACCTGCGACGCTTTGCGCGGCGGATTGGGTTTGCGAATTCGCGGAAGGGCGATCGGTCACGGCGGCGGCACTGTCACCGGCTACCGTGGTCGAAGCTCTGGACCTGCCGAGAATCCGGATGCCAGCAGCGTTGATGGCGGTGGACGCTCTGGTTGCTGCCTGCCGCCAGGCCGACGAAGGGCATCCGCAGGATGTCTCCGCCAACCACCAGTCTCCACAGACGGTCAGTACAGCATGAGCAAGACGATGAACATCGAAATCACCGAAGCGGCGGCACGGCGCATCCAGGAACAGCTTGCCAAACGCGGTCATGGCCTCGGCCTGCGGGTCGGCGTTCGAACCTCGGGCTGTTCGGGCTACGCCTACGCGCTGGACTATGCCGATGAGGTGGGCGACAACGACGTCAGCTTCGAGGCGCATGGGTCAACCATCGTGGTTGATCGCAAGCATCTGGAACTGCTGGACGGCCTGCGCCTGGACTTTCGGCGCGATGGCCTGAACCAGATGTACCACTTCGACAATCCCAATGTGGTGGATCACTGTGGCTGCGGGGAGAGCTTCGCGGTCGCCAGTTGAGCGCGTGTCACCACGGATCGTCGCCGACCTTCGGGAAACGTTGCGTGTACCGCCGCCTGGCCATCAAGTTTGCGGTGCAAAAAAGGCGGCGTTTCCCTAGAATATGCAGGTTAACGCCGTCCCTCGTGACGGCGTTTCTTTCTCATTAGCCACGAATTTCGCGCCGGTCGCGGAATTCGCCACCGCTGAAACACTGACAAACCATAGATACGCGTAGGAGCACGCATGGCCGTCGAGCAAACCATTTCCATCATCAAGCCGGATGCCGTTGGCAAGAACGCCATCGGTGACATCTACAGCCGCTTCGAAAAGGCCGGGCTGAAGATCATCGCCGCGAAGATGAAACATCTGTCGCGCAAGGAAGCCGAAGGCTTCTACGCGGTGCACGCCGAGCGCCCGTTCTTCAAGGACCTGGTCGACTTCATGACCTCCGGTCCGGTGATGATCCAGGTGCTGGAAGGCGATGACGCCATCGCCAAGAACCGTGAGCTGATGGGCGCGACCAATCCCAAGGACGCGGCCCCGGGCACGATTCGTGCGGACCACGCCGAGTCGATCGACGAGAATGCCGTGCACGGCTCCGATGGATCGGATACGGCTGCCGTCGAGATCGCCTATTTCTTCAGCACCACCGAGCTCTGCCCGCGCACGCGATAAGCGCATGTCGACTTCAGCCGCACAACCCGTGAACCTGTTCGGTCTCGATCGCGCGGCCCTGGAGTCCTTTGTGAGCTCACATGGCGAGCCCGCGTTCCGGGCTCGCCAGCTGATGCAGTGGCTTTATCAGAAGCGGGTCACGTCCTTCGAGGACATGACCGACATCAGCAAGAAATTCCGCGCCCGGTTGCCGGCCATTGCCGATGTGCGTCTGCCGACGCTGGAAGCCGCGCAGCTGTCATCCGACGGCACCCGCAAGTGGGTGCTGCGCCTGGACAGCGGCGGGGCGATCGAGACGGTCTACATCCCCGAGGCGAACCGCGGCACGCTCTGCATATCCTCGCAGGTCGGCTGCGCGCTGGATTGCGCGTTCTGCTCCACCGCGCAGCAGGGCCTGGAGCGCAATCTGACCGCGGCCGAAATCGTCAGCCAGGTCTGGTTCGCGATCCGCACGCTGGTCGACGAACTGGGCAGGGACCGGCCGATCTCCAATGTCGTGTTCATGGGCATGGGCGAGCCGCTGGCCAACTACAACCAGGTCATCACGGCGATCCGGCTGTTGCAGGACGACCTCGGGTTTGGCCTGTCCAAGCGCCGGGTGACGGTCAGCACCTCCGGGCTGGTGCCGTTCATGGACCGGCTGGGTGTCGATGTCGACACCGCTCTGGCGGTCTCGCTGCACGCGCCCAACGATGCGCTGCGTGACGAACTGGTACCGATCAATCGCAAGTATCCGATCGCCGAGTTGATGGCCGCCTGCCGCCGCTACACCCAGCGTGATCGCAAGATGCACATCGTCTACGAGTACGTGATGCTCGATGGCGTCAACGACAGCGATGACAATGCCCGGGAGCTGGCGCGGCTACTGCGTCACATGCCGGCCAAGATCAATCTGATTCCGTTCAACCCGTTTCCGGAAACGCGTTTTCGTCGCTCCAGCGCCGAGCGCATCGAAGCATTCGCGAACATCCTGCGGCGCGAGAAGCTGCTGGTGACCACGCGCCGGACGCGAGGTGACGATATAGACGCCGCCTGCGGGCAGCTCGTGGGGCGAGTGGCCAGCCGGCAGCAACGCCGACTGTCCGACATTCCCGTCCGGGTGACCAACTGATGTTATGGCGCTGGGTGCTGGTGGCGGTGGCGCTGATGGCGTCGTCCGGCTGCGTCACCGAATCGGCGGATGGCCGGTATGCGCCGGCGAAGGCCGACTACGCGGAAGCGGCACGCATCAATACCCAGTTGGGGATCGACTACATGCGCAAGGGCGAGACCGATCGCGCCCTGACCAAGCTTCAGCGGGCACTGGAGCAGGATGCGTCGTTTCCGCTCGCCCATGCGAGCATCGCGTTCGTCTACCAGAATCGTGGCGATGCCGTCTCCGCCGACCGGCACTATCGCCGAGCGCTCGCGCTGGCGCCGAACAGTCCGGACACGCAGAACAACTACGGTGTGTTTCTCTGTGGGCAGTCGCGGTACGATGAGGCCTTGGCGGCGTTCGAGCGCGCCCTGCGGGTGACGGGTTACCGGACGCCCGAGGTTGCGTACACCAACGCCGGAGTCTGTGCGCGCAAGGCGGGGAAGGACGCGCAGGCTGAAGGATATTTTCGCGCGGCCTTGCGGGAGAACGGGACGTTTTCCAACGCACTCGCGCAGATTGCGTTGCTGTCGTACGACCGCGGTGAATACCTCCGGGCCCGTGCGTTTCTGCAGCGTTACGCACAAGCAGCCCCGCACAGTCCGCAGACCCTATGGCTGGGTGTGCGGACCGAACGTGCCCTGGGAGACGTCGCGGCCGCACGCCGATACGCCAATCAGCTGCAACAGCAGTTCCCCGAGGCCGACGAAACGTACTCATTGCTGAGAACTGAACGGAATGGCTGAACAAGAGCCGATGGATTCGCCCGGGCGGCAGGAACCGCTGCAACCCAAACCGGGTGGATTGCTGCGGGAGGCACGCGAAGCGCGAGGCTTGAGCCTGGACGAGATGGTCGTGCAGACGAAGTTGCCGCGGTCGATGCTGGACGCGATCGAGGGTGACAATTTCGAACTGCTTTCCGAGCCGGTCTACGTGCGTGGCTACTATCGCAAGTACGCGCGCGTGGTCGGTGCCGACGAGGCCGCCGTCATCGCCGGTTACGAAGCCCATGCCGGCGGCCAGCTGCCGAAGCTGGAGGTTCCGGTGCTGCTGCAGGACGAGCCGATCCGCGAGCGGCGCCGTCTCCCGTTACTGCTGCTATTGCTCGTCGTCATCATCGCCGTCGTGGCGGCCGCCTGGTGGTGGCTGTCCTCCGGGCCCGAGACGGTCTCCAGCAATACCTCGTCGGTTCGCCCGGCCGCGGCGCGAGTCACCGAACCTCCGGCGGAGCGGGGCGGGCAGGCTGTCGACGAATCGACGTCATCACGTCCCAGTACCGGCGAGCGGTCGGCAACCAGCGTGGGCGGTCCGCGCCGCCTGGCGCTGGAGACCACGATGACCTCGGCGCCCACCGCGACCGAGCCGGCCGAGACGCCGGACGAGGCTGAGGCAACGCCTGCCACGGAAACCCCTGCCGCCACGGCTGCCGAGGTCCTGGTGCTCGAGTTCAACGATGCATCCTGGGTGCGCGTCGAGGACGGCAGCGGGCGACGGGTGCTCAACGGCCTGATCCAGAGTGGCGAAACCCGGTCCATCGACGACGACGGGCCGTTTTCCATCTTTCTGGGCTATGCCCCGGGTGTGGACGTGACGTTCCGCGGCGAAACCGTGGACGTGTCCCAGTACGTTCGCGGGAACAACACGGCCCGGTTCACGGTCGAGTAGCCAGCGGTTCCCCCGGCTGATCGGGTTTTTCTCATGGCAATGCAGAGCAAGCACAGAATCACGCGACGGGTGTCGCGGCAAATCCACGTCGGCAACGTGCCGGTTGGTGGGGATGCTCCGATCTCCGTGCAGAGCATGACCAACACCGAGACCGAGGACATCGACGCCACGGTCGCCCAGATCGAGCGCATCCGGAAGGCGGGCGCGGATATCGTCCGGGTGTCCGTGCCGACGCTGAAGGCCGCCGAGGCCTTTCGCGAGATCCGGCGTCAGGTCGAGGTTCCACTGGTCGCCGACATCCATTTCAACTGGAAGGTCGCGCTGGCCAGCGCGAAGCACGGCGCCGACTGCCTGCGCATCAATCCGGGAAACATCGGTGGCGAGCACCGGGTGCGCGAGGTCGTGGCCTGTGCGCGTGATCACCGAATCCCGATTCGTATCGGCGTGAACGCGGGTTCACTGGAGCGTGACCTGCAGGAAAAGTACGGCGAGCCGAATTCCGATGCGCTGGTCGAATCCGCGATGCGGCACATCGACATTCTGGATCGGCACGACTTCCCGGATTTCAAGGTGAGCCTGAAAGCCTCCGAGGTCTTCATGACCGTGGAGGCCTATCGCAAGCTGGCGGCGAAGATCGAGCAGCCGCTGCATCTGGGCATCACCGAGGCAGGCGGGTTGCGATCCGGGGCGGTGAAATCGTCGATTGGGCTGGGCATGCTGCTGGCCGATGGCATCGGCGACACCCTGCGCGTGTCGCTGGCCGCCGATCCCGTCGAGGAGATCAAGGTCGGCTGGGACATGCTCAAGTCGCTGCACCTGCGTACGCGGGGCATCAATCTGGTCGCCTGTCCTTCCTGCTCGCGGCAGAATTTCGACGTCATCAAGACCGTGAACGAGCTGGAGTCCCGTCTGGAGGACATTGATGCGCCGCTGGATCTCGCGGTCATCGGCTGCGTGGTCAATGGCCCCGGCGAGGCGCGCGAGGCGCAGATCGGGGTGACCGGCGGCAAGCCGAACACGATCTTCATCGACGGTTCCATCCAGCACAAGACGAACAACGAGGAGCTTGTGGACACGCTGGAAAAGCTGGTCCGCGGGCGCCTGGCCGAACAGACATCGTGAGCATTCAAGCCATTCGAGGCATGCCGGACCTGCTGCCGGATGCCTGCAATATCCAGTCGCAGCTGATTCGCGCGGCCGCCGAGATCGTCGAGAGCTACGGCTTTCGCGAAATTCGCCTGCCGCTGCTGGAGAAAACCGAGCTGTTCGCCCGCTCGATCGGCGAGGTGACCGATATCGTCGAAAAGGAGATGTACAGCTTCGACGACCGCAACGGCGAATCGATGACGTTGCGGCCCGAGGCCACCGCCGGTGTCGTTCGCGCGGTGATCCAGCATTCGCTGGTGCACGCCGGGCCCCAGAAGCTGTGGCTGGCCGGGCCGATGTTCCGCTACGAGCGCCCGCAGAAGGGGCGCTACCGTCAGTTCGACCAGTTCAACGTCGAGGCCTTCGGCCTGGAAGGCCCGGACATCGATGTCGAGCTGATCGCTATCAGCGCGCGGCTGTGGAAGCGCCTGGGCGTCACCGACCTGCTGACGCTGGAGCTGAATTCGCTGGGTGACGGCGCAGGCCGGCAGCGGCACCGCGAGGCCCTTGTCGACTACCTGCGTGGACACGCCGACCTGCTGGATGCCGACGCGACCCGCCGGCTAGAGACCAATCCGCTGCGCGTGCTGGATTCCAAGAATCCGGCGATGCAGGACATGCTGGCGGCCGCCCCGCAGTTGCCCGACTACTGGGATGACGCTTCGCGCGAACATTTCGAGACCCTGACCGGCCGGCTCGACGCACTGGGCATCGCCTGGACGCTCAACCCGCGCCTGGTACGCGGACTGGACTACTATTCACGCACCGTGTTCGAGTGGACGACGACGGCGCTGGGTGCGCAGAACGCCGTGTGCTCGGGTGGCCGTTACGACGGCCTGGTGGAACAACTGGGCGGCAAGCCGACGCCAGCGGTGGGTTTCGCCATCGGTGTGGCGCGGCTCGCGGCGCTGATGGAGGCCGGCGGCACCACCGCGCAGCCTGTGGCCGATGTCTACCTCGCGGCGCTTGGCGACGCGGCGGATGCCGCGGCCGTGGTGCTGGCGGAACGCCTGCGGGATGCATTGCCCGGGCTGCGGCTCGTGGTCAACGCCGGCGGCGGCAGTTTCAAGGCGCAGCTCAAGCGTGCCGACCGCAGCGGCGCCCGATTCGCGCTGATTCTCGGCGATGCCGAGGTTGAAAGCGCCACCGTGCAGCTCAAGCCGCTGCGCACGCATGAAGAGCAAGAGGCCGTCGCGCAGAGCGCGCTGGCCGACACCATCCGTGAACGCATGCAGGCCACGCCTGCGGCAGCGTGATCACGACAGGAAAACGGGAAGACACGTGGAACAGAGAACGGACGAAGAACAGATCCAGCGCCTGCGCGAATGGGTGGGCGAGTACTGGAAGCCGGTTGTTGGCGGCATCGTGGTCGGCCTGGCGGCGGTGCTCGGCTGGCAGGGCTGGAGCGGGCATCAGCAAGGCCAGGCGCTGGCCGCGTCGGGCATGTACAACGCCGTGACCGAGGCCATCGACGCGGGCGATCTGGAAGCCGCGGCGGCATCGGTTGACACCCTGGACTCCGAGTTCAAGGGCACGCTTTACGCGGCCCTCGGTCACCTGATGATCGCCAAGGCCTACGCCGATGGTGAGCAGTACGACAAGGCCGCCGAATCGCTGGAATGGGTGGCGAACTATGCCGACGACGCGCCGACACGGGCGCTCGGCACGGCGCGTCTGGCGCGGGTGCGCTGGGCGCAGGGCGACACCGAGGCGGCCCTGAAGGTGTTGGGCGAAGCCTCGCCGCCGGAATCCTTCGAGGCGGCGTTCTTCGAGCTCAAGGGCGACATTCTGATGGCCACCGACGCGAGCGACCAGGCGCGCGAGGCCTACACGGCCGCGTTGGCGGCCATGGATCTGAACGCACCGACCCGGGCCGCCGTCGACCGCAAGCTGGCCGAACTCGGTCGGCCTGATGACCAGGCCGAGCAGGCATCGTGATGCGCACCCTGACAATCGCGCTGGCGGCGGTTCTGCTGGCGGCCTGCGCCAGCAACGAGGTCGCCAACAAGCCGGCGGAACTGACGCCGGTGGATTCCACCGAGGTGAAGTTCAAGCGTGCCTGGTCCAAGGATGTGGGTGCGGGTACCGCGGGCAAGTTCGCCGAGCTGGTGCCGCTGGTGGTGGACACCCGGGTCTTCGCCGCGGACGCCAAGG
>NZ_CAXFCL010000047.1:0-17668 GCF_964000955.1 uncultured Abyssibacter sp. | reverse complement strand
TCGACATCTTCGCGCCGGGCACCGATGTCGTCTCCGCCAGCTACAGCAGCAACACGGGGACCTCGACCTTGAGCGGGACCTCGATGGCGACTCCGCATGTGGCGGGCGGTGCCGCGCTGATCCTGGGCGAGACGCCCTCACTGTCGCCGGCGGCGCTGGCATCGGCGCTGGTCAGCAACGCGACCTCGGGCGAGATCGCCCTGAGCCCCGCCACCGCGGGCTCCCCCAACCTGCTGCTGAACGTCTTGCCCGAAGGGGCCAAGCAGTAACACGCATCGGAACACTCCGGTCCGTTCGAAAACGCCACCGTCACGGTGGCGTTTTCGTCTTCATGGCCGGGCGTCGGAGGTTGCGCCCCAGTCAACGTGGCCGACTTTGTCAGCAAACCATGTCCGGTTTGACCACGGAAATACGCATACATAAAAAGGAGCGGGGAATATCCATTTCGAGAGGACATTTCATGAAACAATGGCTTTGCATCGCACCACTCGCCATCACGTTGACCGCCTGCGGCGGCGACAGCGGCGGTTCCGGATCAACCGGCGACAATGACGACCCGGGCGTCGTCACGAGTCCGACGCAACCGGCCAATCTGAGCAGTCCGGATGCAGCCGCCGCGTTCGTATTGGCGTTCACGTCGTTCTCCGACAGCGCCGAATCGCCGGTTCAACAGAAGGCCGTCACGACCGAGGACTGCCCCACCAGCGGAACGCAGTCCTATGACGACGAAACCGGAGTGACCGTCTTTGATGAATGCACCGCATCGTTCAACGGCACGACCATCATCGTTGACGGTCAGCAGCGGGCAGTCTGCACCGCCGACGACTCTCCGGATGTCAGCAACTGTGATGACGTGACGAACACCTTCGGCGACGGTTCGGCACCACTGAGCACCAGCACCGCGACCGCGGAAAGCGAACAGCTGATCGAGTTCCTGGGAACGGGGCGGTTTGTCGATGCCGAAACCTCGTCGACATCAACCCTGAACCTGCAACTGTCGCTGGATCAGATCCGCCCCGAAGCACCGGAACTGATCATGATCACCGACGACCTCGTGGTCTTCGATGAATTCGATGCCGGCGTCGATGAAACCTCGATCAACGGCGGGTTTGGCACCAATGCAATCACCAGCTGCGGCGGCGGCTTCGTCACCTTCGAAACCATCAGCCCGATCACGACCACGGAGAGCAGCGACAACCCGGTGTCGGGCGAACTCAACCTGACGAGCGACAACGGCACATCCGCCAACCTGGTGTTCAACAGCGACGGCAGCGTGACCATCACCGTCGACGGTGACAGCCAGACCTACACCGAGGACGATCTGAACACCATCTGTTCGGGCTGATCCGGATCAGGTTGGAATGGCCCCGGCCGGCAACGTGGCCGGGGCCTATCATGTGAAACGACCAAACCGCGACGGTCTCAGCGCCGCTGGTCTCGCACTCAGTCAGTCGATGACTCGTCCGGGAAGAACTCAGGAAAATCCTCCGTCGTTGGCGCCTCACCAAACTCATGCGCCCATTGTCGTCCGCCGTCCCGGCTACCGAGAATGCGTCCGTCTCTGCACACGGCAAGTAGGAATTCATCCGTTGACGATTCGTGACTCAGTCGTCCGCACCTCTTGGGGACGCTGCCGATCGTTGACCAGGATTTCCCGGCATCGGAAGACACGAGCACCGACACCGCATCCAACTCCGTCCAGCCCGTGCTCAACTTGAACTTTGAGCTTGCCCCGGTTTTCAGCAACCGGCCATCGCCAAAAACAAACGGCATTCCGTTAGCGGTGGAAAACGTACCCTCTCCGATCTCCACCTCTTTCCAGGTCTTGCCGCCATCCACGCTGTACTGCGGGTTCTTTTCTCCACTCCAGGAGCTGTATTCACGCCCGACTAAAATTCCGTTTCCCTGAACGACCAAGCGTGAAAACTCTATCGCCGGCTTACGGGTGATCTCTCCAGTCATGGCGTCGTATCCGATGAGTTGCTTGTCCATCCAGATATCCAGTCGATCGCCCTTTTGCACAACGTAGGGGAAAGACACCGTATAGAACCGATAAACCTCCGCAAGCCATCCAGGCTTCTGCTTGGCGAACGACGCGACCTGACTCCAATTTTCACCACTGGCACTCCGCATCAGCACGAAGGCGTCTGAAACTTCCGCCAAGGCAAATAGGTCACCCGTATCAAACTGACCCAATTCGGTAATGTTCGCGTCCCGCAACGGGAACGAGAGCACGTCCCAGATTTCTTGACCGTCGTGAGAACGAAACAAGGCGCCCCGCTCACCACCGACGATCACTGAACCATCCGCAAGGCGAGCCGCAGTCGTGAGCTGATATGGCGTATCGATCGAGATACGGCTCCAGGCTCCGCTGCTATCACGCCTGTATGCCTGTCCCAAACGACCCAGCATCCAGAAGGAACCGTCAGATTCCGGTTCCACCATCGTCGCCAATGCGAATTTCCGGACCCGTCCGCTCACTTTTTCACGAAGCGGACCGAGATCATCCTCGGACCACCCTATTGCCTCGGCGCTCAGCAAATCAGCGTATTCCGACGGAAACTGCATACGCACGAGATCCATCAGCTCAGCCGACGAAGGAATTCGCGACACCAGGTAGGAAACGCTCTGATTTTGTTGGGTGGCTTCCTCGAATGGCTGAAAGACCAGCGTCCCCAGATTGGTAAACCTGTGCGCTTCAACGTTAAAGCGTCCAACGATCGGGGGAACCCGGGCCGTCATCGTATGAGTGGAATTACTAAGTCGACGAACAGCGTATAAACCAGCGATTGCATACTCCCCCGGCGCCAACGCCCCGACGAAAGCACGAGTGGAAACAAAACCGCTGCCTGTTGACGGGATGGTTAGGAGTTCTCCATCCGAAAGACGCAATACAACCACCTCATCCCATTGAGAAATCGTATTACTGAGTCGGGTTGCATTGGACACAACCTGAATCGCCACCAACCCGGCGTCATCTGGAATTTCGGCATTTACATCCCCCAGTCCCGCCGAAGGCACGGTCGCGCAAGCGCTAAGGAAAATTACCGGTACAAGCGCGCCCAAACGCAAGATGACCGGCGATCTTTGTACAACACGTAGAAAATCCATATGCATCACTTTGGGAAATATCAGTTAGACATCGAGAGCTTATACGGCGCGACACCGGCCCCATCAAACCGGAACGGCTGACTGCTAGGACTTTAACTCCTACCCAGGCCTTCGATTCGAAAATTCAGACAATGATGAAGACACGCTAGGCGATATGATGCACCGCCAACTCAACCCGCTGATCTGATGTCCGAATCAACCGTGAGTTACCGACTCGCAAGCCGCATCGCCACCATCACCATCGACGACGGCAAGCGCAACGCGCTGTCGCCCGCGGTATTCGAGGAGATTTACGCGGCCTTCGACCGCGCCGAATCCGATGAGGCCATGGTCATCCTGACCGGACGGGACGAGGTGTTTTCCGCCGGCTACGACCTCAAGGTGATGAAATCCGGAGGGCCGCAGACACTGCGCATGCTCCGGCTGGGCTACCTGCTGACCGCCCGGGTGCTGGAATACCCTTACCCGGTCATCGCGGCCTGCAACGGCCACTCGCTGGCGATGGGCGTGTTCCTGATGCTGTCCTGCGACACGGTGATCGGCACGCGGGGCGACTTCAAGATCTCCGCGAACGAGGTCGAGTTGGGCCTGACCATGCCCCGCGTCGGCGCCGCGATGCTGCAACACCGGCTGACGCCCGCCGCCTATCAGCGCGCGATCAACCTGTCGGAATACTTCGACGTGGACGCCGCGCTACAGGCCGGCTTTTTCGACACCCTGGTCGAACCCGCCGAGTTGATGCCACACGCCGAGGCCCTGGCCGCCAACTACGCCAGGCTGGACATGCGCGCTCACACCGCGACCAAGCGACGCTTCCGTGGCGATCTGATCAAGCACATCCGGCGCAGCGTCAAGCTGGATCTGGCCGACGCCATCCTGCTCGGCCTGCGGGGCGCGAAGCCCAAGTCGGACAAGGGATGAATCACGCGCGGTGGCCGACGCGATACGTCACGGCCCCCTGACGTTCCCTCGAATCACGGTAGTACGCAGTCCATTCCATCCAGCCCCATGTGGACCAGCAACCCGACGCCCACAATCCGCGTCATCGGCACAACCAGCAACACGCCGTAACCGATGATCGCCGGCCAGCGATGCAAGGGATGGAAGCCGATGCTGCACCGATTCGGATCAAAGATCGGGTCGGCCAGCAGATGGTCCAGATCGACCAGCATGGTCAGCACCATGATCAGCCAGGCCTGCTTCCAGCGATTCGGAAACAGCCAGCGCGCCAGCGCGCCGGGCAGCAGGACATGCAAGGGGATGTGAAGCAGCGCGAATGTCATCGGAGTACCGCAGGCTTGCGGAATGCAGCCGCCGCGGACCGGATGTTACCGAATCACGTCCGACCCGCGGTCCATCAGGCGGCCCGGTGCCCGGACTCAGCCGGCGCCAGGGGTTCGTCAGATCCACCCCGCGGCGGAACCAGCGCCGGAAGCCTTGCCTCCGCTCGTCGCACCCACCGCATGGCCTGGATGGCTGCTCGAAGGTAGGCCAGCGACCCGTCGTGCGACAGGATATTGAGCCGCGCGCGCCAGAGCCACCAACCCATCGCGGGCTGGGCCGCCAGCAGGTTCTTCATCGTCCGCACCATCAGCTCCGGCATGTCCGCGCTGTCGTTCGGATGCGGCACGACGGACCACAACGCGTTGCGTTCGGCATCCTCCATGGCCATCGACTCCATCCGGGCGATAACCGCGGCACTGAGCACCTGCTGGCACATGTACACCGACTGAAGCGTGATCCGCTCCGGCGCGAAGATCGGCTTGGGCGTCCGAGGAGTCAGGCCGTTGGCCGTGCAGTCGACGAACACGCTTCGCCCAGCAACCGGCAGGGTGCCGCCGTCGAGCAGGACCTGGTGTCGGCTGATGCGCTGGACCCGCCCGAGGCGCACCTGATCGGTAACGCGCCTGAGTTTCTCCAGCTCCGCCACGGACACGGTCGCGCAACGCCAGCGTCTCGGCTCCACATCCGATGACAGCCGGAGGAGACTGCCCTGCCGCTCCAGCCGACGGTACACCGAAGCGAGGTCATCCTCCTCGGCGATCGCGCGCACGAAGCTGAGCAGTTCCTCCCCCACCTGCCCGCGCTGCACATGGGCGCGATTCCACATCCAGATGTCCGCGGACAAGATCCATTGAATGCGATCGGGACGGACGCCGTGATCCAGCAGGAACAGCACCGAATCGATCCCCGTCTTGCCCGCGCCGATCACCACATAGCGATCCGACGACGATTGCATCCGGGCCAGCGCGTTCGGCGGCACCAGGGTCACGTCGTCGTCGACCGCGTAGCGCGGCGGATGCGTGGCCGGCACCTCGACCTTCATGTAACCGCCGTCGACCACGCGTCGCCGCACCGTCACGGCGATGCGCTTTCGGTCATCCAGTAGCGACACGATGTCGCCATCGGCGTCTACCTCGCACGTGAAATGCACGCTGACGCGTCCGGTGGCGAGCATCCTCGCGATCACGCGTTCGTAGTAGGCGAGAATCTCGGACCGCGAGGACAAATCCTCGCCGCCGCTGCCAAGGCGGGCTGAATTGACACCGTAGCCGATCGCGGGTTGATGCAATCGTACGAAGGGATAGGCATCGACCCAGTGCCCGCCCGGGGCCGACCTGCGCTCGACGATGGTGAGGTGCGCATCCCTGCTGGAAGCGAGCAGCTCATCGGCAAACGCCAGGCTCATCGCCCCGGCGCCGATGATCAGATAGTCCGTCTCGATGTGGTTCATGACGAACCGTCAGCGGTATCCCCCGAAAACGCGTGACGGGCAATGATGACCATGGCGATCATGCTCACGAACGCGAACACGAGCGCCGGCAGCAGTCCGATCACGCTCATCAGATCGCCCTCGCCGTGGCGGTTGTCGCCGAAGGTGAGCGCCCGGTTGGCGGAGAGCAGGCCACCCCAGTAGAAGATGGTGTTGGCGTAACCGGTACCGACCAGCATCCAGGCCAGATGCCGCCCGCTGCGCTCCGGCACGTGTAGCGCCTGGATCACCAACGCTCCGATCATGACCAGCAGGCCGTTGAGCAAGCCGCCTACATGGGTCCGTGCCCAGGCCCGCGAATCACCGGGCAACTCGAATTCGAGAATGCTGCCCGGCAACACCTCGAAGCCGCCGACCAGACTCATGGCGAGCCCGAACCCGGCCGCCAGTGCAAACAGCATCACGACCGCCCCGTGGCCGATCATGCGACGGACAATCCTTGTCATTGTGTCTCCTCCCCTGCGTGCGCAGGCCGCTCAGACTGCGCCATTCGGAGAACACCGTCAAAATCGCAGGGTTCGATCCGCGAACAATCATCAATGCCCCGCGCCGCAGTTCCACGATCGCGGATTTCCCGGCCCCGCGCAGAAACACGTAAGCTGCCGGACGCTGGGAGACCACCCGCGCATAGCGCAAAGCACGCGGGCATCAATACCAATAAGCGGGAGGGGAGACATGCCTGTACATCACACGGCCGTTCGTGCCGTACTGACCGCGGCGCTGATCGCATTGGCATCCTGCGCCGACGAGGGGACGCCGGCTTCGGACACGCCACCGGTGCAGACTCCGGATGAAACCCCGCCGGAATCCGCATCCACCGTGGAGAGCCGCTTTCCCGGCGTCCGCACCCTGCCGGACATCACCTGCCCCGAAGACTACGTGGGCACGACGGGGCTGGTGCAGTCGCCACCGGAACAACTGGATATCGGTGACTACGACGTGTTCGGCGGTGAGCTGGCGCCGGAAGACATCGCGGCCAGCCTGCCCCGCCGCATCTACCTGAAGGGGCAAACCGAAAACTACACCCGGGACTACTACTTCGCGATTCGCGAGGGAAACATCTACTTCAAGCCGAACCTCGAGCTGACTGGGGTCGACGAACCCTGGAAGATACTGAAACTGCCGCGTTGTCTGGAAGGCGAGGTTAGCGAGATATCCGCCGACGGCTACGTGTTGCTGGCGCTGAACGCAAACCGCGACATCTACACGCTGGACTACAACCGCCGCGACTACGGCATCAATCCATGGACACGTCGTTGGGGTCCGTTCTTCTGGACCGATCTCGGCGGCTATATCCCGGATGATGTTCACGATTGGGCGGCATCGGAACTGCATTCCGGCGTGGACGAATACTTCATCGACGGCGGAGGACGCCCGCAAAAGCCCTGGGGCATTCTGACCGTCTACCTGCTGCGAGGCGACGGCCGGCATATCACCTACCTCGATCCCTGGCTGCCCATGGACGAAAGTCGGGAAGTCTGCGGTCCGGAACGCGGCACCGTGTCGATCGCCGGGCTGGCGGGTAGCGGCTCGACAGTGATGGTGATCACCAATGACGGCGAGATTTACACGCGGCTCTACGAGTTCGATATCTCCGGCGCCAACACCTTTCTGCTGGACTATTCTTGGCAGGATCAGGACGACGTCGACGATCCGCTGATCCAGCTTCCCGCCCCGGGGTGGATTCACCACCCGCGCGTTCCGGGCTCCGTCACCGATCGGCTGAGCCTGCGCAAGCTGTCGCCAGGAACCGAACACCGGGTCATGCGCATCGAGGGCACGGACGCCAACGGCCAGACCGGCTACTGGGAAAAGGACCTCGCGGACCTCGGGAATGAGGTCTGGCGTTTCACCATCACCGGCGAGGACCTGCTCGGACGATCACTGCCGCTGGAGACAAACCCGATCTATCCGCCCGAGGACTTTCGTTACGAGGGCATGATCGACGGCATGCGGGCGACGGTCGACAGCTTCAACCCGTACTGTTCGCCCACCACACTGCGCATCGAATTTGCCGGTCAACCGCTGGAACTGGTGCTCCACAGCAGCGACGGTCTGCGTCAGGAACGCCGCGCCCGCGGGCTGGACCTTTACCCCCGCTACTACCGGGGGGCGGTGGAAATACCGGTCGACGTATTCGACAACATGGATGCCCTCCCGACCGAACAGCAGGACTTCCTGCGCCGACATTTCGGCGAACAGCGTTTCCTTGAGGGGCCACTGCTGGCGACCAGAACCTCACTGCAGATTCTCCAGGCATGCTGGAACCTGAGCCGACCGCTGGACGACCTGGGGTCCGTGATTACCCAGCCGCCCGTGCCGGATGCCGGTTCCCTGATCGCAGAAATCTTCGCCGAACAGGAACAGGGCCGCACGCCACCGCTTTGCCTGGGCCTGCCGGGGATGTAATCACCGGTCCATGGTTTGCGCAGGATATGAGATAGATGGAAGCACAGGGGGGGGCCTGCCCTGACCGGCCGCGCTTCTCGGCGCGCTGGCGACACATTCGCGGGAGTTCGTCCGCCGCGTGATTCACGCGGACGCGTGAGTCGCGTCCACGGTTTCGTCATGTCCGACGCATAAGCTCATCGCCAGTCCTTTCTGGCGCCCGCGCATGACTCCCCACCCCGTCGTCCTCTCGTTGGCAGCCGGCCTGCTGGCCGGCTGCCTCGGCCAATCACCGTCCGCCACACCCGGACCGGTGGATACACCCGAAACGCCATTGGAACCGGATGGCACCCTCATCATCGCCCACCGTGGCTATTCCGGTATCGCACCGGAGAACACCGACGTCGCCGTAGACCTCGGCGCCGCCAGCGGCGCGGAGTACGTGGAGATCGACGTGCAGATGGCCTCGGACGGCGGTCTCGTCGTGATGCATGACACGACCCTGTCGCGCACCACCAACGCGCCGCTGACCTATCCGGCGCGGGCGCCGTGGAACGTCGGCGACTTCACCCTGGATGAGATGCGCGGACTGGACGGTGGCACCTGGTACGGTTTTTCCGGCGATCCCGGGAATTTCAACTACGTCGGTGAACCGGTACCGGACCTGCGAACCATCCTCGACACCCTGCGCGACCGCGCCGGGCTGCTGCTGGAGGTCAAGAGTCCCGACCTTTATCCGGGCATCGAGGCGGCGATCGCGGCCGAGTTGGAATCCGCCGGCTGGGTGATGAACGGCCAGCCGATGCAGCCGCTGATCGTGCAGTCCTTCGACTGGGGCTCAATGGCGACCTACGCCGCACTGCATCCAGATGTGCCTATCGGCCTGCTCGGCAACCCTCCCTCCGAGGATGCGGTCTGGAATGACATCAGTCGTTACGCGGACGCCATCAACCCGAGCCATTCGAACGTGGATCAGGCGACGGTGGACGAGATTCACCGCCGCGGTTTCGAAGTCAGCGTCTACACGGTGAATGACACGACCCGCGCCGCCGAACTGATCGCGATGGGCGTGGACGGCATCATCACCGACCAGCCGGCCCGTCTGCTGCTGGAGCGCGACCGCGAGCTGTCGCCGTCCGGGGCATTCGAACTGGGAAACCCTGAGATCACCGAACTCAGCGGTCTGGCCCAAAGCACGCGAACACCTGGCGTGTTCTGGGCCCTGAACGATTCCGGAGACGCCGCCCGGGTGTTCGCCTTCGACCGACTCGGCCGTTCGCTGGGCGAGGCGGCGGTGCGCCCCGCATTCAACCTGGACTGGGAGGACATGGCCAGCTACGCCACCGACGACGGTCATTTCCTGCTGATGGCCGATGTCGGCGACAACGATGCGATCCGCCCCTTCGTGAATCTCTACATCGCGCCGGAACCGGAGCTGATGCCGGCCACCGGTTCACTGACCGTCAGCACGGAGCTCACGGTGGTCTACCCCGATGGAGCCCGCGACTGCGAAGGCGTGGCCGTGGACCCTGAGGAGCGGGCGGTTTACCTGCTGAGCAAGCGCGATCCGCTGCCACGACTCTACCGCGTGCCGCTGGACGCGACGCCGGTGCTACCGACGACGGCGGAATACCTGGGCGAGATCACCAGCCTGC
The DNA here is from genome assembly GCF_964000955.1 of uncultured Abyssibacter sp. Taxonomy (NCBI): domain Bacteria; kingdom Pseudomonadati; phylum Pseudomonadota; class Gammaproteobacteria; order Chromatiales; family Oceanococcaceae; genus Abyssibacter; species uncultured Abyssibacter sp. The sequence goes on along the minus strand of NZ_CAXFCL010000047.1, from coordinate 7,741 downwards.
CCTTGCCGAACACCGGTCAGCTCGAACCGGCGGGCAGCATCACCAACGTGTCACCCACCGGGTTTTCGATCAGCGTCGATGGACGCCACGCGCTGATCGTGACGCTGGAACACAGCTATCGCTACACCCGTCAGGCCGGCCAGACCTGGCTTGATGCGCTGAACACCACGCCCGAAATCGTTGACGTACCGGACTACGCCCAGATCGAATCCGGTGAATTCATCGGCTCCGGCCCCGCCTTCCTGATCGGCAGCGAAGGCAGCCCGGCACCCATGTTCGCCACATCGCCCTGAGTCGAGGCCTTCACCCTCGGTGAGACGACGAACCTTCACCAACCGCCCGCTCGGCATCGTCGCCCTGACCCGCCTTGCGCTGACGCTTCGCCCGGTACATGGCCTTGTCCGCCTCGCGCAGCAGCTTGTCGACGTCTGTCTCTCCGGGGTTCGCCCTGGCGACACCGATACTGGCGCCGGGATAGACGAAACTGACGTCCCCGTGTGAGAACGGCCCCGTCATCGCCTCCTCCAGGCGCTCCGTCAACCGCGCCGGGTCGGCATCGATCGCCAGCACCACGAATTCGTCGCCTCCAGACCGCGAAACATGATCCCGGGCGCGCACCGCACCGATCAGTCGTCGGGAGATATGGATGAGAAAGGCATCGCCGACGTGGTGGCCGAACTCGTCATTGACCTGCTTGAAGTCGTCCAGATCCACGAACGCGGCGACCACGGGAAGATTCTCGCGCGCGGCATGCTTCATCATGCGACGCAGTTCCTGCAACATGCCGCGCCGATTGGCCAGACCCGTGAGCGGATCCGCGGTGACATGGCTCGACAGCTCCTGAACCACGGCCGAAAGACGGCGAACCGCGATCTCCCGCTCGACTTGCTCGCCGATGATCTTGGCGAACTTCGCCAGCACGTTGACCACGCAGTCGTCCATTGGAACGTTGCGGTCACTGGCTGCGCATAGCGTCCCGAACACGCTGCCGTCCGTACGCAGCACGGGCTGGCTCAAATAGGTGCGGATGCCCAGTTCGCTGGCCGCCTGCGAATCAGACCAGCACGCGGTCACGTCGTCCGTGAACGGGCGCTCTTCCTCCAGCGCCCGCTTGCAAAGCGTGTCACCCCACGGCACTTCCAAACCTTCGGGAATCGTGAGGGTTCTCGAATTCCGGGAGAACAGAATGATCTGGGTGTCGGCGGCGAGGTTGATCTTCGTCAGGTAGGTCGACTCGAGCCCGGTGAACTTTTCCAGCAGCTCCAGCGTCGGCCGTGTGATCCCCTCGAGATCATCGTCGACACTCACCGACTCAAGCAGTTGCTCCAGTACTTCTTCCATCGCTACCCCGATCATCCGATGGCGGCGAAGCTAGCACAGCGCTGAGTCCAGTGGGATCGGTCGAGCGCCGCCACCAAGCGGGACGGCGGTACAAACGACCACCGGTGCCTTACTGACGACACACGGCAACATTTCCCACCGGAATCAGGGACCCAGTGGCGAGACGCCGGCGGGTTTGGCGATCAATTAGTTGTCACTGCCAGAGCCGTTCCAGACGAGGCGTGGTTCGTCCGGCGCGCAGGAATCCTCGATGAAGATCGAATGGGCCGGCCGGTCAGCCACCGGGATTCCGGGCGCTGATCGACCAGCAGGCGGCCTCGAACCGCACGTCCTCCCGTTCGACAAACGGCTCAAAGGCCGGTCGGATGGCTTCGACCACCTGCCTCCGCCGGGCATCATCCACGCCCTGCAATGCCCGTCCCACCGGCCCCATGGTCGCCAGGTAGCGATCTAGCTCCTCCTCCGGAAACGAGCAGGAGGCATCCAGGGGATCGATCTCGATATCGGACCATCCGGCATCAACCAGCATGCGGCGGATGCCATCGGCATCGGCCAGGCCGAACTGTCCCGGTGCGCCGGGCACGCGCGGTGGCAGCTCGGGCAGCATTGATACGGCTGCGCGCTCGGCCGCGGTCATGAACGGGTTTTCATCCGGATGGCGCCAGGTCACCGCCTGCAGCCGCGCGCCGGGACGGGCCGAGCGCCGCAGATTGCCAAACGCGGCCACGAAATCACTGAAGAACATCACGCCGAAGCGCGACATCACAACGTCCGCGAGATCGGATTCAAATGGATGGCTCTGCGCACAGGCATGGACGAAATCGGCGGCGACCCCGGCATTCAGCGCACGCCGTCGCGCCGCCCTGACCATGGCCTCGGACACATCCACGCCCACGCAGCGGCCGTCCTCAGCCAGCGCGGTGGCAACCGCCACCGTCGTCCCGCCGGTGCCGCAGCCAACATCCAGCACATGCCCGGGCGAGTGGTCCAGCACCCTGGTGACAACATGCTCCCCAATGGGGCGGAGCATCTGATCCAGTAGCGCCTGCGATTCGACCCAGACCTGTCCCGCGCTGCCGTTCCAGAGTTCGCGTTGCTCGTTTCGTGAAGGGTTCGACATGGCTTCGTCCCGTTGCATCACCATTTGGAGATGGGCACTCTGCCACTTCAAGTCAACTTGAAGTCAAGTCATGACCGATCTGGACATCTCGGAGGTGGCCCGGCACACCGGCATCGCCGCATCGACACTGCGCTACTACGAGGAGAGAGGCCTGATCCGTTCGGTAGGCCGGCGCGGACTGCGGCGCCAGTTCGACTCGTCGGTGCTGGAACGACTCGCATTGATCACGCTGGGTCAGACCGCCGGTTTCTCGCTGGAGGAAATCGCGGCCATGTTCAACGCGGACGGCACCCCGGACATCGATCGCGACATGCTCAGGACCAAGGCCGACGACATCGACACGACCATCCGGCGCCTCACGGCCATGCGCGACGGCCTGCGTCACGCCGCGGCCTGCTCGGCGCCCAGCCACATGGAATGCCCGAAGTTCCGCCGCATCCTGCGCATCGCGGGACTGGGTGGATTCAGCCAGCACCGCGGGCAGCGGCCACGCCCGGCCTAACGCCCCGCATCCTCCGACCGCATGGCGGACGCCTGCCGCAGACGAGCACGCAGCCGCTGCCAGGCCGCCGGCCCGTCGACCGGGACGCTCCCGGGGGCTTGATCACGTATCTGCGCCCAGCGACGCGTCAGCGGAAACGGAATACGCCGGATTGGCTCACCAAACGGCGGGACCAGCCCGGGCGCGGTCGGATCGTCGGCGTCCAGCGGATCCTGCACCCAGGGAGACAGCGCCAGGGTCTCGATGGCCTCGTCGTCGAAATCCAGGCGCCACAGTTGCAGATAACCACCGCCACCGTGATCGAGGTGCTGGTAGTCGATGACCGCAAGCAGCACGGGATGTCCCGCCGCGTTGGGCTCGATTCGCCAGGCATCACCCGCGTAGTGGCCGTTGAGCACCATGAGAATCTGGTCGTGATGCCGGAGAAACGCCTGCCACAACGGCCCGGCCAGCGAACCGATGGTCGGCTCCTCCTCCCCCGGGACGAGCAGGGCATGTGTAATCACGATGGTTGGCGTGGACGGATGCGCCGCGAGCAATGACTCCGCCCAGGCCAGCGTCTCCGCGCCGGGCCTCCAGCCCAGCGCCAGCACCAGAACGGTTTCCCCATTGCGTGCGACACGGTATGCCTCGCTGAACCCGAACGGCCCGCGCGCGACGAACCCGGCCTGCTGCGCGGCGCGGTCCGGGGAGAACCTCTCCGGATAGGGTTCACTTGGATGGTCACGCCAGCGGTCGATTTCGTCCGGATCGAGCACATCGTGGTTCCCGGGGGCGATGGCGTAGGAAAGGCCGGCATCCTCCAGGGTGCGCATCGCGGACGAGGCCGTCCGCCACTGGTCCGCGTGCTCGGGTCGCTGCACCACATCGCCCAGATGCAGCACGAACGGCGCCCCCAGCTCCTGGCCGTGCTCGCCCAACCAGCGCGTTTGCGCCGCGAAGATGTCCGGATGCGACCGCGCATAGAGCTGGGTGTCGGGCAGGATCGCGAAGATCCAGGAATCATCCGTCGCGGGCCGAGGCGTCGTGGCGCAGGCCTGTAGTAGCCACACCACGGCGGCGACCCACCACCAAGCACGTATCCGCACCATCAACTCCCACAGCAAACCGGTCGCGACGGGCCATCCGGTTCACCCGGCCCGCGCTGGCTCAGGTTAGGCCGACATACTTTGCGAAGCGATGACGGCGCTCCGTCATCTGGCCTGCCATGTCCATGCAACGTCGGGTCGCTAGCCTGCGCGGCTTCCCGTGTCGCTCCGATCCCCATGTCCATCATGCCCCCTGTCCGACTTGCCGCCCTGCTGCTTGCACTCGTCGTCGCGGCCTGCGGCAGCAGTCTGCTGCCTGCCGGTGACGGCGATGCAGGCGACGGGCTCACCCCGCCGGTCACCGATGCTCCACTGAACCAGGCCCACGCCCACAACGACTACGAGCACGCCCGCCCGCTGTTCGACGCGCTGGACCACGGTTTCATGAGCACCGAGGCGGATGTCTACGCGTCTCCGATCGCGATTCCCGGCGTGACCGATGCGCTGTACGTGGCCCACGACCCGCAGGACATCAACCCGGCGCGGACACTCCGCGCGCTCTACCTCGATCCGATGTACGCCCTGTTCTCCGACACCGGGGTGATCCAGCCGGGTCAGACGCAGCCGTTCCAGTTGCTGATCGATTTCAAGACCGCCGCGGAATCGACCTGGTCGAGACTGGAAGAAACACTCGAGGACTACGCCGCCATGCTCACGGTGTACGAGGACGGTGTCGTCACGCCCGGCGCCGTCACCGTGGTGATCTCGGGGAACCGACCCGTGGACACGCTGGCCGCGGCCGGACGCCGCCTGGCCTTCATCGACGGCAGGTTGTCGGATCTGGAGAACGCGCCGCCCGTCGAGCTGTATCCGCTGATCTCGGACAACTGGACATCACACTTCAGCTGGAACGGCGAGGGCGACATGCCGGCCGACGAGTCCCAGCAGCTGGACGCGATCATGACGCAAGCCGGGGCGATCGGTTACCGCATCCGCTTCTGGGCAACACCCGATACCCCGGGCGATGCCCGCACCGCGCTCTGGACGCGGCTCGCCGACGCCGGCGTGCACCACCTGAACACCGATGATCTCGCTGGACTCGAAGCCTTCCTGCGCGCACGTCAGGGAACATTCGACCAGGAGTCGTAAATCCAGCCTAATTCGGCAGGCGACGCGCATCGCCCCCGCCCTTCTGGCGTGGTTGCTGCGTTTCCGTCCCGCGTTGCTGCCCCTCGCAGCGAAACGGAATCCCGGTATGCGGACGCTGCGCCCGATCCTGCTTTGTCATCTCTGTCTCGCAATGCTCGCCGCCTGTGGTGGCAGCGGAAACTCGGATCCCAACTCGCCTGTTCCCCCGGTTGTCGACATCAGCTGTGATGACCCCGCCGCCGCCGAGGTGATGCAGCTGAGCGTGACCAGCCCGATCCCGCAGGATCTGGATGAGTTGGTCGACCCGCTTCCGACCACCGAGATCTACGTGACCGCGATGCTGCCGGAGCGTTGCCCGGGCGAACGCTTTCCGCTGGTTCTTCAAAGTCATGGCTACGGCGGATCGCGGCGAACCGAAATGGCCGCCGACGGCACGCTCTACCCGCAGGATCCCGGGCTCACGGCGATCGACGAGATGACCACCGCCCTGCCGCATCACAACTACGTCGTCATCAGCGTGGATCAGCGCGGGCACGGTGAAAGCCAGCCTCAGAACGGCGGCGGCTACGTGCGCCTGAACAGCCCGACCGAGGAAATCGAGGACATCCGCCACATCCTCGACTGGGCCTACGACAACGCGCAGATGCTGCACATCCTCCAGGAAGACGGCACCGGCATCGACAAGGACCTTCGGGTCGGCACGCTCGGCTACAGCTACGGCGGCGCCATGCAGTTCGCACTCGCCGCCCGGGATCGCCGCGTCGACGCCATGGTGCCGATCGCCACATGGAACAACCTGCCGCACAGCCTGGCCGCCAACAACGCGATGAAACAGTCGTGGATTCAGACGCTGTGCCTGTTCGCGGTCATCCCGTCATCCGGCGCGGTGATCGGCGCCATCAACACACCAGCGATGCGGACGATGTGCAACAACGCGGCGATTCGCGACGTGACGGCATTCAACGTACGAACCCTGGATGATCTCGTCGCCCGCATCTCCGCGGACAACGCGCGCCCCAGACCGGTGACTCGCGAGGAGTTCTTCTCGCTGCTCCAGGCCAGCGGCACGCACCGCGTTCGTGCCAGTCAGCACAGCGGAGACGGCGCGGCGCTGCGGGCGGTGCCGACGCTCGTCATGCAAGGTAACCGCGATGGCCTGTTCAACATGACCGAGGGCTACCTGAACTGGCGCAGCTTCCGTCAGGCGGGGGCGGACGCCCGTCTGCTGACCATGGAAAGTGGTCACCTGACGCCGATCGCCGCGCAGATCGACGGCACCGGTAACTGCGGCGGCGTACAGGGCGTGTACGCCGTGCTCGCCTGGTACGAGCACTATCTCAAGGGTCGCGACGACGCCGATTTCGATGCATTGCCCACGGTCTGCATTTCGGTGCAGGCCAGTCCGAATGCGCCAGCCAGTCCCGAAGTCGGCGTGGCGCTGAACCAGATGCCGGTGGGCGTCCAACGTGGCGCCGGAGCCCTTGCGGTCACGGCGGAATCGGTGGAGGTCGATGTCCGACTGGCGCAGCTTGGTCCGCAATTCGTGCCGCTCGTCACCATCCCCGAAGACGGCTACGCGCTGGCCGGCATTCCGACCATCGGCAAGCTCAGCGTGGAACCCGGCTTCGGCGCCACCCACGAGGCGATTGCGCTGGTCGGCGTGGGCTTGCGACGCGATGGCCAGACCTACCTCATCGACGACCAGATCACCGGCTACGTCGAGGGCAGCTACACAACCGATGTGTATCTGGACGAAGGCGATCCGCTGATGCTGCCGGGCGTCGGTGAAATTCTGTCCGAGGGCGACGAGATCGGCCTGCTGTTCTACGAGCAGCAGGTGCAGTACTCCGTGGTGCTGTCGCTCACCTCACTGACGACGGTCCTCCCCTTCGGCGCGGTCAACTACATCGCCGGCCGGCCGTTTCCGAACATCACGAGCAACCTGCTGACGCCGGTCGTCGACGTGTTGAGCAACCCGAATCCCTACCGCGCGGTGCTCGAGGACGTGCAACTGCCCGTGTTCAAGCCCGGCGAGTTCGCCGGAAGCAAGTGGACCGAACCGGACCTTCTTCAACGCATGCGGTGACACCGGCCGGCGCTTGACGCAGGTCAAGCATCCGCCGTCAGTCATCGCGTAACGTAGCGGCCGAATCCCGATGCGGCCGCGACGTGAGCCCCTCGACACCTGCCGACCAGACATCGCCAATCTCGCTCTGGCCACTCGCGGCCGGGGTGATCGGGGCCCTCGTCGCCGCCATGCTGACCGTGAGCGCCGGCCTGTCCGCCTCCGCCGCCTGGACGGCCGGCGTGACCGCGCTCTGTGCCATCTGGTGGGCCACCGAGGCGATTCCGTTACCCGCGACCGCGCTCATTCCGATCGGCGTGTTTCCGCTGGTGGGCGTGCTCGATGCCGAAGCCGTGGCCTCCGCCTACGGCAGCCAGCTGATCCTGCTGTTCCTCGGCGGATTCCTGCTCTCCAAGGCGATGGAATGTTCCGGCGCGCATCGGCGCATCGCCCTGCAACTGGTGAACTGGGTGGGCGGCTCGCCGCGAAGGCTGGTGTTCGCGTTCCTGCTGGCCGCCGGCGCGCTGAGCATGTGG
>NZ_CAXFCL010000046.1:0-33826 GCF_964000955.1 uncultured Abyssibacter sp. | reverse complement strand
GGTGTCACCGTGAATCTGGAAGCGGTTGCCGCGATTGCGGATCTCGACATCCAGCCGCCGCTCGATCTCGCGCAGGTTGGCGTCCAGCGGCCCGCACAAACGGGCCAGCCGCACGTTGTCCGCGGGCATGAGCACCACGTCGCGCGGCTCGGTTTCGGCGTCGGTCTCTGTCACCACTGTCATCCTGACCCGTTCGACCGTCTCAGGCCGCCGCGCTCGCGGCAACCAGCCGGCCGCGCAATGAGTTCGGCAGCGCCTCGGTGATCACGACATCGACCATCTGCCCGATCAGCGCCGCGCTGCCATCGAAGTTGACCCAGCGGTTGTTGCCGGCACGTCCGGCCATCTGGTTGGGGGACTTCACCGACGCCCGCTCGACCAGCACCTGCTGCGTGCTGCCGACCAGCGATTCGGCATAGCGCATACCCTGCTGGCGCACGCGGTTCTGGAGAATCTGCAGGCGCTTGGACTTTTCCTCGGCCGGCACCGTGTCAGCCAGATTGGCCGCCGGCGTGCCCGGGCGCGGGCTGTAGTTGAACGAAAACGCGTGGTCGAAACCGGCTTCGTGGACCACGTTCATCGTCGCCGCGAAATCCGAATCCGATTCGGTCGGGAATCCGACGATGATGTCGGTGGACAGCGCGATGTCCGGACGCGCGGCTCGCAGCCGGGCGATCTTGTCCAGGTACTCGGCCGCGGTGTGGCCGCGTTTCATCATCGCAAGAATGCGGTCGGAGCCGGCCTGCACCGGCAGATGCAGATAGCCCGCAAGCTTTGGCACCTCGGCGTAGGCGGCGATCAGGTCGTCGGTGAACTCGGCCGGATGCGAAGTCGTGAAGCGGATGCGCTGGATGCCCGGCATCTCGGCGGTGTAGTGAATCAGCAGCGCCAGGTCGGCCGTGGCGCCGTCGGCCATCGCGCCGCGGTAGGCGTTGACGTTCTGGCCCAGGTAGGTGATTTCGCGCACGCCCTGCTCGGCGAGCTGCGCGACCTCGGTCAGCACGTCGTCCAGCGGGCGGCTGATCTCCTCGCCGCGCGTGTAGGGCACCACGCAGAACGTGCAGTACTTGCTGCAGCCCTCCATGATCGACACGAACGCGGTTGGACCGTCCGCACGCGGCTCGGGCAGGTTGTCGAATTTCTCGATCTCGGGGAACGAGATGTCGACGATGGTGCGGCGTTTCGCGCGCGCCTGATCGACCATCTCCGGCAGTCTGTGCACGGTCTGCGGCCCGAAGACCAGGTCCACGAACGGCGCCCGCTCGGCAATCGCGTCACCTTCCTGCGAAGCCACGCAGCCACCCACGCCGATCAGCAGATCGGGCTTGCCGTCCTTCAGCGGCCGCAACCGTCCCAGCTCGGAAAACACCTTTTCCTGCGCCTTCTCGCGCACGGAACAGGTGTTGAGCAGCAGCACGTCCGCCTCGTCGGGATCATGCGTTCGTTCCAGCTGATGGGAACGCGCGAGGACATCGGCCATCTTGTCCGAGTCGTAGCTGTTCATCTGACAGCCGAAAGTCTTGATGTATAGCTTGCCGTGCGGCATGACGCATCTGGGCTCGAAGGAACCGGGCAGTATAAGGGAATGATGTGGCGCTTTGGCGCAAAACCGCCATGCGGCGGCCTGGACGGATACGCGTTGGCTAGACCTTGGTCATCCAGTCATCCACGGACGCCACCGTGTCACGCCAGGCCTGCTCGAAGGCCTCACGCGGCCGGCGGTACGGATCGGCCACCTCGGCGTTGTTGCGCCAGCGGCCGATCAGGTGCACGCGGCCACGCGACATCGGGAAATTCTGGTGAATCCACTGCAGGTGGCCCTTGTCCATCACCAGCACCAGATCGGAGTGGGCGATCATGTCCTTGTCGATCTGCCGGGCGCGATGCGCGCTGGCATCCAGACCGTTCTCCTGCATCACCTCCAGCGCTAGCGGATCGGCCGGGTGACCAACCAGCGCACCGATGCCCGCGGACTCCACGACCGCGTTCGGCCGGTCCGCCAGACGCTCGCGCAGCAGGTATTCGCCCATGGGGCTTCGGCAGATATTGCCGGTGCAGACAACAAGAAAACGGTTGAACATCGAAATGATCGCGCTTGGAGATTCATACAAACCGGGCGGCGGGCTGCCCGTCGCGGGCGCGGAGAATACCAAAGCTTCGTCCCACGCGGCGTGAACATCGCCGTGGAACCAAATGAAATCGGGCAGAGTCTGAGCAGGCAAGGAGACGTCGCGGGCCTGTCAGGGACCGCGACGGGCGGGGGAACCCAGAACGAGGGTTCTCTGCATGGACAATTCGGACCGCCTCGGCTTTGCCGCGTTTTTCGTTGCATGCCTGTTCCTCGCCTTCCTCGGCGGGGCGGCGGTCATGCTGACGAAGGTCTTCCCGGCCGAACCGCTGACCAATGCCTACAAGGCGGGCCGCGCGCTACTGCTCCGGCGCGAGATCGAGAACTCCTACGTGCAGACGGACCAGTGGCGCGAGGCGCGCACCGATGCCCGCGGCACCACGATCCATGACCCGGCCCAGGCCTATCAGGGCTACACCCTCTATACCCGCGGCGGCAGCACCAGCGCTCACCTGATCGACATGGACGGCCAGGAGGTCCACCGCTGGAGCCTGCCGTACCGCGAACTCTGGGACAGCACGCCCGATGGCCGCCCGGCGCAGCGAGACGACCTGATGTACTGGCGCAAGGCCATCATGGAGCCCGATGGTGACCTGATCGCGATCTACATCGCCGCGGCCGACACGCCCTGGGGCTACGGCATGGTGAAGCTCAACGCCGACTCCGAGGTGATCTGGTCGTACCACGGCGCCGTGCATCACGACTTCGACCTCGGCTCCGACGGCCGTGTGCTGGCGCTCACCCACGGCTTTCGTGATACCCGCTACGAGGTCTTCTCCTCGCTGGCCAAGCCGTTCCTCGACGACCAGGTGGTCGTCATCGATGGCGAGACCGGGCAGCCGCAACAGCAAATCTCGGTCTTCGATGCGTTCTACGATTCCAAGTACCAGATCATTCTGACCGCGATTCCCTATTTCGCGCTGGAAGATCCGCTGCACACCAACAGCATCCAGCTGATCGACGACGAGCTCGCAGCGGTCTTCGCGCCGGCCCGAGGCAAGGGCAATCAGGTGCTGATCTCGATGCGCCACCCCGCCGCGCCCGCGCTGATCGACCTGGACTCCGGCGAAATGACCTGGGCCACCAAGGGTCCCTGGCATGGCCAGCATTCCATCCAGGCCTGGCCGAACGGCAACTTCACCGTGTTCGACAACTACGGGCACTACACCGACGGCGACCGCAGCCGGATTCTCGAAGTCGACCCGAGCACCGGTGGCGCCGTTTTCTCCTACGCGGGCAGCGCCGACAAGCCGCTGGAAAGCAAGCTGCGCGCGGCCGTGACCAAGTTTCCCAACGGCAACTACCTGATCACCGAATCCGATGGTGGCCGCCTGCTGGAAGTCTCGCCGGACGGCGAGATCGTCTGGGAGTTCATCAACCCCGTCCGCGGGGGCGACAACGACCAGTTCATTCCCGTCGTGTCCTCCGGACAGCGCCTGACGCCGGACGAACTGACACCGGCATTCCGCGCACGCCTGCAATCCGCAACCAGGAGCTAAGCCATGCACCACAAACCCGAGCAAACCAACCACCGAAGCCTGCAAGTCGCGCTGGCGATGCTGGCGTGCATCGCCCCGATGGCCGCGGCCCAGGCCTATGTCGGACCCGGCGCCGGACTGAGCCTGTTGGGCGCGCTGTGGGGGCTGATCGCCGCGCTGGGCGCCGCCGTGCTGTTCGTACTGCTGTGGCCCATCCGCCGCGCGCGCCGTCGCCGCAGGCTGGCCGCCCAGGCGGAGCAGGCCGAGGCCATGGACGAGACACCGGATGAGCCGGCCGCCGACGTCCGCCAGCCGCAGGGCCCGGAATCCGGGCGCACGGCCTGACCCACCCGCGAAAGGGAGTCATCCATGGGCATCTTCGACTCGCCGGCTCCGGTCTTTTCGACAGCGGACCGGCTGATGGCCACCGCGCTGCCCGACTGGCTGCGCCTGGTCATCTGGGCCGGGCTGGCCGCGATCGTGACCATGCTGCTCTACAAGTGGCTGTCGCCGCAGTCGCGCATCGCCGAAGCCAAGACCGAGGCCCGTGAGGCGCGGGCGCGGCTGAACGCCTTCGACGGGGACTTCGCCGATGCCGGACCGCTGATCAAGCAGCAGTTCTCGACCGCGCTGCGCCATGTCGGTCTGGTCGTGCCGGGCACGTTGCTGGCCATCGTGCCACTGCTGAGCCTGCTGCTGTGGGCGGAGACCTATTACGGCCATCGCCTGCCGCCGCCGGATGATCCGCCGACGGTGCGCACCGTGCCCGAGGGTGCCGTGACCCGCTGGGATGGCGGCAGCCAACCCGCCTCACTGTTGGTGCTCGAAGGCTCGCGGGTTGTCGCCGAGATCGACATGACCGCGCCGGTAGGCATCGTCACCAAGCGGCCGTGGTGGCACTGGCTGGCGGACAACCCGCTGGGCTATCTCCCCGAGGACGGGCCGGTCGAGCAGGTGTGGATCGCGCTGCCCGAGCGGCATGTGCTGCCGTTCGGACCGGAATGGCTCCGATCCTGGCTGGCCGTGTTCATGCCCGTCATGTTCGTCGTTTCCCTGCTGATGTACCGCTGGGCAAAAATCCAATGAACGATATCCATACACCCCAACGCACCGCCCGATCCAAACCCAGCGAGGCCGCCGTCGGCAGCTTTGCCGTGCCGACCTGGATGCACTGGATGAGCGGTTGGCAGCACAACCATCCCGAGTCGGCCATCGGCCTCGGCAACTTCGACACGCGGATGGCCGAGGACGCCATCGCCAGCGTGGAGATCAAGGCGCCGATCTACATCGCCGGCCTGGCGCGTTCCGGGACCACCATCCTGCTGGAGCTGCTGGCCGAGCACGCCGATGTCGGCACGCACCAGTACCGGGACTTCCCGCCGGTGATGACGCCCTGGCTGTGGGATCGCTGGCTGTCGCGCGTGCCGGAACCGAAGGAAGACGCCAAGGAGCGCGCGCATGGCGACGGCATCAGCGTCACCTCGCGCAGCCCAGAAGCCTTCGAGGAGGTGCTGTGGATGGCGTTCTTTCCGGAGACGCACAACCCTGCCCACAGCAACGTGCTCAACGACAGCACACGGCACCCGCCGTTCGAGGCCTTCTACCGCGAGCACATCCGCAAGCTGCTGGCCATTCGCGGCGCTGCGCGCTACGTCGCCAAGGGCAACTACAACCTGATGCGCCTGGAATACATCCTCAAGCTGTTTCCAGACGCCAGATTTCTGCTGCCCATCCGTGATCCGGTGTGGCACATCGCCTCGCTGATGAAGCAGCAGACTCTGTTCGAGGCTGGCGAACAGGCCCATCCACGCTCGCTGGACCACATGCGCCGCGTCGGCCATTTCGAGTTCGGCCTGGACCGGCGGCCGATGCACACCGGTGACGACGACGCGATTCTTGAAGTGCAGGACCTGTGGGCGCGCGGGCGCGAGGTGGAAGGCTGGGCCAAGTACTGGGCCATGGTCTACAGCACCGTGGCCGACCAGCTCGATGCCAATCCGGCGCTGCGCGACGCCTGTCAGGTCATCCGCTACGAAGCACTTTGCAAGGATTCCGAACCAGTGCTGGAGTCCGCCTACACGCACTGCGGGCTGGACATCGACCACCCCGTCATCGAGGCCGCCGCGGCGCGACTGAAGCTGCCGGGCTACTACCAACCGGCCTTCGAAGCCAGCGAACTCGACCTGATCAGCCGGATCACCTGGCCCACCGCCGCGCGTTTCGGTTACGCCGAGTAGCCGCGACTAACCAGCCTGAGCGCAACGGTAGCGGCGCAGTTCGCTCTCGCCACTCAGGTCAATCAGCGCCTGGCGGTTGTTGGACAGCCGGTAGTGGTAGGTCCGGCTCCAGAAATCGCCTTCACCGCTGAATCGCAGGTCCACGCGAATCTCCTGCGGCGAAATGCGCTCCACGGCCTGCACATAGGCGGTGCTCTCGTAGAACTGGATCTTCTCGGCATCGACGCGAAGCCGCGTGTCGTTGCGGCCGCTGCCACAGTCCTCGAAATGCAGATTCCATTCCCCGCGAAAGCCCTTGGGAATCTCCGACGCCTGCGTGGCGGCCAGCCCGTCGCAGCCGGCCAGCAACCCCATGCCGCCCAGCAGCAGGGCCACCGCACCAAGCGACGGCGATCGCCAAGATCGATTCACGCGATGAAACATGCTTCCCTGCCTGTTCCGGCGCGGCATCACCAGCGCACGCGCCCCTGTGCATGACCGTAGTCAAGGGAGGCATATCGTGGCAAGCGGTCGCGCCGAAGGACGACGCGGGTTCCAATGGGAGGGGCGATCGAAACCCGTGTCACCAGGTCGGGAGAAGAAGCTCTTGAAGATTGTTGTACTCAGCGGCGCAGGCATCAGCGCCGAAAGCGGCCTGCCCACGTTCCGAGGCGCGGGCGGGTTGTGGAACGGTGTTCGCGCCGAAACCCTGGCCACTCCGGAGGCCTTCGCCGATGATCCGCAGCGGGTGCTCGATTTCTACAACTTTCGCCGCGCCATGGTGCGCGATGCCGAGCCCAACGCCGCGCACCGGGCCGTGGCCGCGCTGGAACAGCGCCATCAGGTCACGGTGGTCACGCAAAATGTCGACAACCTGCACGAGCGCGCCGGCTCGACCGACGTGCTGCATGTGCACGGCGAGATCATGACCGCCCGCAGCAGCCGCACGCCGTCATTGAAGCTGGCCATGCAGGATCGCGACATCCGTCTGGGCGATCTCGCCGAAGACGGCGCCCAGTTGCGTCCGGACGTGGTCTGGTTCGGCGAGACGGTGCGGCACATTGATGACAGCCTGGACCGCATCCGCGCCGCCGATCGCTTTCTCGTCGTCGGCACCTCGCTGCAGGTCTGGCCGGTGGCCGACTGGGTGCATCACGCCGTCAACGCCGGCGAACGGGTGATCGTCGCGCCGGAACTGGCCCGCTGCCCGGACGGGTTCGACTGGTTGCGGGGCAATGCCTGCGAGCATGTGCCCCGCGTGGCCGAACGCTGGCTGGACGCCTGAGGCTCTAGAACGGAATGTCGTCGTCGCCGAAGTCATCAACCGGCTGCGGCGACGGCGCGTTGCCGCCATTGCCACCGCCGGATCGGCCGCCACCGTAGTTGCCGCCGCCACCACCGCCGCCGCCGTAGCCGCCACCGGACGAGGAACCGCCTCCGAAGCCACCACCACCACCGCCCGAACCGCCGCGCCCGCCGAGCATCTGCATTTCGTTGGCGATGATTTCGGTGGTGTAGCGGTCCTGGCCGTCATTGCCCTGCCACTTGCGGGTACGCAGCGAGCCTTCGACGTAGACCTGTGAACCCTTGCGCAGATATTCGGCGGCGATCTCCGCCAGACGGCCGAAGAACGCCACGCTGTGCCATTCGGTTCGTTCCTTCTGCTCGCCGGACTGCTTGTCGCGCCAGGTCTCGGACGTGGCGATCCGGATATTGGTGACCTGCGCACCGCTGCTCGGGATGCGCCGGGTTTCCGGGTCCGCCCCGAGGTTGCCGACGAGAATGACTTTGTTGATGCCACGTGCCATGCGAGAGTCCCCGAAAAGCTGGTTTGAAGAAGCCGGTTAGCGTACCCGCAGTCGGGTCATGCTGACCACAGCGCCCGAATCATCAGGCTGCCTTGAGTGTTCGCCACGGCGTACGCGGCGCAAACAGCAGCCAGCTCGCAAGCAGGCCACCCGCGGCGACCAGCACGCCATTGAGCCCCCAGCCGGCCATGATCCAGCCGCCGGCCGCGCCGCCGGTGAACGCACCGAGGAACTGGGCCGTGGAGTACATGCCCAGCGCGGCGCCGCGCGCCTCGACCTGCGCGGCCTGCGAGACCAGCGACGGCATGGTCGCCTCCAGCAGGTTGAAGCCGGCGAAGTAGACGCTCAGCGCCAGGAACATCGAACCGGTTGCGACCACCCGCGTCATGCCGACCAGCGACACCGCCGCGATGGCAATGCAAACAAGCACGACTGCGGCCTGATGCCCGCGCCGCTCGGCCAACCAGATCAGGATCGGCAACGGCAGAATGGACACCAGCATGGCCGGGGCGAACACCGACCACTGCTCGCCGGCATCCACGCCCAGCCGCCGGCTGAGCAGCACGGGGACCGCGACAAACACTGCGGTCATCGCCGCATGCAGCACGAAAATGCCCGCGTACAGGGGATGCAGACGCGTGTCGCGCAGCGCGGCGTTCAGCCCGCTGACCAAGGTCGTCGGCTCGCGCCGCTCCGGCCGGGGAATCAGCACCAGCAGGACCAGAATCGCGAGGAAGGCGAACGCCGCCGCCAGCCGGAACACGCCAGCCAGGCCCAGCCATGCGGTCAGCACCGGACCGATCATCAGCGCCACCAGGAACGCCATGCCGATCGAAATGCCCAGAATCGCCATTGCGGTCGTGCGCACGGCCGGTCGGGTCAAATCGGCCAGCAATGCGTTGACCGCCGCGGCAACGGCGCCGGCACCCTGCAAGGCCCGCCCGACGATCAGCCACTCGATGGACTCCGCCGAGGCGGCGACCAGGCTGCCGGCAAAGAACACGACCAGGCCGAACACGATGACCGGAATCCGCCCCAGTCGATCGGAGGCCAGCCCGAACGGTAGCTGCAGCACGGCCTGGGTGAGGCCGTAGACACCCACCGCAAGCCCCACCAGAACCGGCGTGGCGCGGGCATAGTCATCGGCGTAGGCGGCCAGCACCGGCAGCACCATGAACAGGCCCAGCATGCGCAGCCAATAGACCAGCGCCAGGCCACCCACGGCGCGGCGTTCGAGGGAATTCATCCGGAAGGCAATACAAGAAGAACGAAACGCGTGTGCATGGTATCACCCGACACGCTGCTAAACTTTCGCGCTTTCCCGTTCCCTCCGGCGACAGGTTTCCGCCCCCTATGG
Organism: uncultured Abyssibacter sp.; assembly: GCF_964000955.1. NCBI lineage: Bacteria > Pseudomonadati > Pseudomonadota > Gammaproteobacteria > Chromatiales > Oceanococcaceae > Abyssibacter > uncultured Abyssibacter sp. The sequence goes on along the minus strand of NZ_CAXFCL010000046.1, from coordinate 24,839 downwards.
ACACCATCGAGATACGCGGCGCGCGCACGCACAATCTGCGCAATGTCGACCTGACGCTGCCGCGCGACCGCCTGATCGTGATCACCGGATTGTCAGGCTCGGGCAAGTCCTCGCTGGCCTTCGACACCATCTACGCCGAGGGCCAGCGCCGCTACGTCGAGAGTCTGTCCGCCTACGCCCGTCAGTTCCTGTCGATGATGGAAAAGCCCGACATCGACTCCATCGAAGGCCTGTCGCCGGCGATCTCCATCGAGCAGAAGTCGACCTCGCACAACCCGCGCTCGACCGTCGGCACGGTCACCGAAATCTACGACTACCTGCGTCTGCTCTACGCCCGTACCGGCATCCCGTCCTGCCCCGATCACGGCGGTGAGCTGATCGCCCAGACCGTCAGCCAGATGGTCGACAAGACGCTGGAGCAGGAAGAGGGCTCGGCCTGGATGCTGCTGGCGCCGGTCGTTGATGGCCGCAAGGGCGAACACAAGCAGATCATCGAGCAGTTGCGCAGCCAGGGCTTCATCCGCGCGCGCATCGACGGCACCGTGGTCGAGCTGGATGAGGCGCCGGAACTCAACAAGAAGACCAAGCACACGATCGAAGCCGTGGTCGACCGCTTCAAGATTCGCGAGGATCTGAAGCAGCGCCTGGCCGAATCCTTCGAAACCGCGCTGAATCTGGCCGATGGCGTGGCGACGCTGGCGCCCTATAACCGCGAGGGCGAGTCGATCACCTTCTCCTCGCGCTATGCCTGCAAGGTCTGCGGCTGGGCCATCGGCGAGCTAGAACCGCGGCTGTTTTCCTTCAACAACCCGACCGGCGCCTGCCCGACCTGCGATGGCCTGGGCCAGATGCAGGTGTTCGACCAGGAACGCGTGGTCGCGCACCCCGACGTGCCACTGGGCGACGGCGCCATCCGTGGCTGGGACAAGCGCAACGCCTACTTCTACTCGCTGATCGAATCGCTGGCCCGCCACTTCGACTTCGATCTGGACACGCCCTTCGACGAACTCGACGAGTCGGTGCAGCAAGTCGTGCTCTACGGCAGCGGCCGCGACGCCTTCGAGTTTTCCTACCCCGGCCAGGGCGGCCGCACGCGCACGCGGCGGCATCGCTTCGAGGGCATCATCCCGAACATGGAACGCCGCTACCGCGAGACCGATTCCGTGGCGGTCCGCGAGGAACTGGCGAAATACCTCGCCAACAAGCCCTGCCCCGACTGCAATGGCGAGCGGCTGAACCGCGCCGCGCGGCATGTGAAGGTCGACGGCCGCCGCCTGCCTGAACTGGTCCGCACCTCAGTCCACGAGGCGCAGAACACCATCCAGGCACTGAACCTGACCGGCCGCCACGCCGAAATCGCCCGCCCGATTCTCAAGGAGATCGGCGAGCGCCTGATGTTTCTGGTCGATGTCGGTCTCGACTACCTGACCCTGTCACGCAGCGCGGACACGCTGTCCGGCGGCGAGGCCCAGCGCATTCGCCTCGCGAGCCAGATCGGCGCCGGGCTGGTGGGCGTGATGTACGTGCTGGACGAGCCATCCATCGGCCTGCACCAGCGCGACAACCGACGGCTGCTGGACACCCTGTTCCGGCTGCGCGACCTCGGCAATACGGTGATTGTTGTCGAACACGACGAGGACGCCATCCGGCTTGCCGACCATGTCATCGACATCGGCCCCGGCGCTGGCGTACATGGCGGCCAGATCATCGCCCAGGGCACGCCCGCGGACATCGAGAGCGCCACCGAGTCGCTGACCGGCGACTACCTCAGCGGCCGCCGCAGCATCGCCGTGCCCGAGCAGCGTCATGCCCCGAACGACAAGCAGTCGCTAATCATCGAAGGGGCCACCGGCAACAATCTTCAGAATGTCACGGTAAAGATTCCGGTCGGGCTGATGGTCTGCATCACCGGCGTCTCCGGCTCCGGCAAGTCCACGCTGATCAACGAGACGCTGTACAAGCACGTCGCCCGCGAGCTCAACCGCGCGCATCACCATGCCGCTCCGGCACGCGCGATCCACGGCCTGGAGCATTTCGACAAGGTCATCGACATCGACCAGAGCCCGATCGGCCGCACGCCGCGCTCGAATCCGGCGACCTACACCGGACTGTTCACGCCAATCCGCGACCTGTTCGCCGCGGTACCCGAAGCGCGCGCTCGCGGCTACAAGCCCGGCCGCTTCTCGTTCAACGTCAAGGGCGGTCGCTGCGAAGCCTGCCAGGGCGATGGCGTCATCAAGGTCGAAATGCACTTCCTGCCGGACGTGTATGTGCCCTGCGATGTCTGCAAGGGCGCGCGCTACAACCGCGAAACCCTGGACATCCAATACAAGGGTCGCAGCATCGCCGAGGTGCTGGACATGACCGTCGAGGAGGCCACCAGCTTCTTCAAGCCGGTGCCGGTCATCCACCGCAAGCTGGAAACGCTGATGGAAGTCGGCCTGTCCTACGTCAAGCTCGGCCAGAACGCGACGACGCTATCCGGCGGCGAGGCGCAGCGCGTGAAACTGGCGCGCGAACTGTCCAAGCGCGACACCGGGAAGACGCTCTACATCCTCGACGAACCCACCACCGGACTGCATTTTCACGATATTGCCCAACTGCTCGGGGTACTCTCTAGGCTTCGGGATGCGGGGAATACCGTCGTGGTGATCGAACACAACCTGGATGTCATCAAGACCGCCGACTGGATCATCGACATGGGTCCGGAGGGCGGCGACGGCGGCGGCACGGTCGTCGCGACAGGCACACCGGAAGCAGTCGCCGAGGTCGAGGCCTCCCACACCGGCCGCTTCCTGGCCCCGCTGCTCAACCGGGAGCCCGAGCCGGCATGATCCAGTACACCCGCACCGAGATTCGCGCCAAGGTCTGCGACCTGCGGGCCGAACACCGCCAACTCGACCTCGCCATCACCGAGATGGAAATGCAGCTCTACTGCAACCAGCTCGAACTGCGCCGCCTCAAGAAGCGCAAGCTGCAACTCAAGGATGCGATCGCACGACTGGAGTCGATGATGATTCCGAATCTGGACGCCTGATCCTCGGGTAACCAGACCACATCAAGCTGGTCCGCCAGATCGGAACGTCTCCCGACGATGGTATGTTGCCGATCAGGCATCCAAGCGACTGGCGGCGATGAAAATCCGGGTCTTTTCCTCGAAATCCTACGACCGGTCATGCATGGCGGACGCCAACCGCCAGCACGGATTCGAAATCGAGTATTTCGAGGCTGCTCTCGATCCCACGACCGTAGCGTTGGCCGGAGGCGCGGATGCGATCTGTCTGTTCGTCAACGATCGTTGCGATGCCGAGGTCGTCCACGAGCTGGCTGACCTCGACGTGCGCCTGGTGCTGATGCGCTGCACCGGCGTCAACAACGTGGATCTGGACGCGGCCCGGCAGCGGGGGCTTTGCGTAGCCAACGTGCCGGCCTACTCGCCTTATGCCGTCGCGGAGCACACGGTCGCCATCCTGCTGTGCCTGATCCGCAAGATTCACAAGAGCTACAACCGTGTGCGCGAGGGCAATTTCTCTCTGGATGGCCTGGTCGGATTCGATCTGCATGGCAAGACCGTCGGGGTCATAGGCTACGGCGCCATCGGTCGGGTGCTTTGCGGCATCCTCGGAGGCTTTGGCTGCCGGGTGCTCGTGTACGACCCCTTCGCCAAATCAGTGACTCCGCCCGCGGCCGCCTGCGATCTCGACACGCTCTGGCGCGAAGCCGATATCGTCAGCCTGCATTGCCCGCTGACACCGGACACCCACCACCTCGTCGACGCCGCGGCGCTGGACCGAATGAAGGATGGGGTCATCCTCATCAACACCAGCCGCGGCGGGCTGATCGAGAGCAGCTCGGTCATCGAGGCGCTGAAGAGCCGCAAGCTCGGCGGGCTGGCCATCGATGTCTACGAAGAGGAATCCGGCCTGTTCTTCTCGGATCACTCCAGCGACATCATCCTGGACGATCGCTTCGAACGCCTGATGACCTTCCCCAACGTCGTCGTCACCGGCCACCAGGCGTTTCTGACCCGGGAAGCCCTGCGGACCATCGCCGAAACCACGCTGAACAGCGCGGCCGAGTTCGCGGCGGGCGATACCATCCGCCATCGGCTCACCGGTTGAAGCACAGCAGCCGGCGGACCGTCTGCTTGAATCTTAAGCCCGGTTGGCGATCCCGAACGGCACATGAACCGACGGCAGCACGCCGGTCGTCTCGACCAGGTGCGAGCGCTGGTCGTCGAAGAAGATGTGCGGCTTTAGCACTTCCAGTGACCGCCGCTTTTCGACACCGCCGAGAAACAGCGCCTCGTTCACCGTAATCCCCCAGGTTCGCATGGTGTTGATCACCCGCTCGTGCGCCGGCGCGCCACGTGCCGTCACGATCGCGATGCGCAGCTTGGGCGTGTAGTCCGCATCCTCCGCGGCCCGCGCCTCCTCCAGCGCCTGAACCTCGGACAGCTTGTCCAGGAACACCTTCAGCGGACCGGGCTTGTGCGGCACATCGATGTGCTGGCGTTCATGCTCGTTGAAGGTCTCCAGATCCCGGGACTCCTGGTAAACCGTTTCGGACTCGTCATCGGCCAGCACCCCGTCGAAGTCGAAGGCGATCCGCAACTCGTGATCATCCTCGTCGTCGACATGGTCGGCGCTGAGCACCTGACCGGCCGGGTAGCCCTCGGCAATCGCCTGGTTGACGTCGTCCTCGTTGCCGGACAGGAACAGGTTCACCGAGAACGCAGGAATGAACTTGTGCGGATTGCGCCCCTGCAGAAACGCCGCCCGGGTGATGTTCAGGCCGTGGTGCTGAATCGATCGCATCACCCGCATGCCGGTGTCCGGATCATTCCGCGACAGCAGCACGACTTCGATGGGCGGATCGTCGGGACGGATTTCGTTTAGGGACAACAGGCGCTTGATGAACGGGAACGCCACGCCGGGCTTCAGCGGCTCACGCTCGTGTTCACGCTGGAACTCGCGGTAGGTCGATTCACCCTGCTCGCGGAAGACGCGATCCGGATCGGTCAGGTCGAACAGCGCGCTGGATGCCAGCCCGACGACGAGTCGCTTGTCGAGTTCATAAGCCATGGGCGTCGCCCCTCAGCCCACCAGCCGCCGGTAGGCCTCCCGGTACTTGTCCACGGTGTTGGCGATCACCGTGGCCGGCAGCGACGGGCCCGGCGCGGTCTTGTTCCAGTCCAGCGTGTCGAGGTAATCGCGCACGTATTGCTTGTCGAAGCTCGGCGGGCTGATACCGACCTGGTACTGATCCACCGGCCAGAAGCGGGAGGAATCGGGCGTGAGCAGTTCGTCGATGATGTACAGCTCACCGGCATCATCCAGACCGAACTCCATCTTGGTGTCGGCGATGATGATCCCGCGCCTGCGAGCGTATTCGGCGGCGCGCTGGTAGACATCCAGCGTGACCTCGCGCACCCGCTCGGCCATCGGCCGGCCGATGGCCTGGACCACGGCGTCGAAGCTCACGTTCTCGTCGTGATCACCGACCTGCGCCTTGGTGCTGGGCGTGAAGATCGCCTCCGGCAGCACCTCGCCCTGACGCAAGCCCACTGGCAGTTCGATGCCGCAGATCCGGCCGGTCTTCTGATAGTCACGCCAGCCGGAGCCGATGATGTAACCGCGAACGATGGCTTCGACCGGCAGCGGCTTGAGGCGGCGGGTGAGCACGGAGCGTTTGGCAAAACCTTCGGGCAACCCTTCCGGCAGCGGCTCATCCAGCAGGTGATGCTTGTGCTCACCGGCAATGGTCTTGAACCAGAAGTTCGAGATGCCGGTCAGCATCTCGCCCTTGCCGGGGATTGGATCAGGCAGGATGACGTCGTAGGCCGAGAGCCGGTCGGTGGCGACGATGAGCAGCCGCGCCTCGTCAACGGCGTAGACATCCCGAACCTTGCCGCGGTGTACCAGTTCAAACTGTTCCAGCGTCGGCGTGTGCAAGCCTTCCATCGATGGTGGTTTCCGATTGCGGTGAGCCTGACGCGTTGTCGCGCCGTGAGCCGGAACTTTATGCAGCCGTCACGAGCCGGTAAAGTTCGCGCCCGTTTGAGGCGTTACCACCATGAGCCAGTCACCGCTGATCGCGCCGTCGATCCTGTCCGCCGATCTCGCCCGCCTGGGTGACGATGTACAAGCCGTGCTCGACGCTGGCGCGGATGTCGTGCACTTCGACGTCATGGACAACCACTACGTCCCCAACCTGACGTTCGGTGCGCCGATCTGCCAGGCCCTGCGCGACTATGGCATCACCGCGCCGATCGATGTGCACCTGATGTGCACGCCGGTGGATGCGCTGATCGGCGAATTCGCCAAGGCCGGCGCCACCTGGATCAGCTTCCACCCCGAGGCCAGCCTGCACGTCGACCGCAGCCTGCAACTGATCCGCAGCCACGGCTGCAAGGCCGGACTGGTGCTGAATCCGGGCACGCCGACGCAAGTGCTGGACTACGTGATGGACCGGCTGGACTTCGTGCTCATCATGTCGGTGAACCCGGGCTTCGGCGGTCAGAGCTTCATCGACTCGGCCCTGGACAAGCTGCGCGACGTGCGCGCCCGCATCGATGCCTCGGGCCGCGACATCCGCCTGGAGATCGACGGCGGCGTGAAGGTGAACAACATCCGCCAGATCGCCGAAGCCGGCGCGGATACCTTCGTCGCGGGCTCGGCCATCTTCGGCGCCGATGACTACGCCGCGACCATTGCCGCCATGCGCGACGAGTTGGCGGCCGCAACGTCATGAGCGCGCCCACGCTGGCCACGCGCCAGCGCACCCCGGTCGTTCGGGAAATCCTCGCCGACCTGGACACCCCGCTTTCGGCCTATCTGAAGCTGGCGAATGCGCCCTGGACCTTCCTGCTGGAATCGGTGCAGGGCGGCGAACGCTGGGGTCGCTACTCGATCATCGGCCTGGCTTGCGAGGAAACGCTGGAAGTCCGTGGACAGCACATCGTGCACCGCCGTGGCGATGCGGAACTCGCACGCCTGGACTCCGACGATCCGCTGGGCTGGGTCCAGCAGTTCGCCGATGCCTATCAGGTGCCGGACCTGCCGGGTCTGCCACGGCTGACCAGCGGCCTCGTGGGCTACTTCGGCTACGACATCGTGCGCCTGATCGAACCCCGGCTGGCCGGCGTGACCAAGCCGGACCCGATCGACAATCCGGACATCCTGCTGATGGTGGCCGAGCGCCTGGCGGTGTTCGACAACCTGGCCGGCAAGCTCTATCTGATCGATCATTACGACCCGGCCGATGCGGAGGGCGAAGCCGCTGCCCGTGCGCGGCTGGACACGCTGGTCCAGACACTGCGTCAGCCGCTGGCGATGCCGGAGATGGACGCGCCGAATGCCGAACCCATCGACGAATCCTCGTTCGTCTCGGGCCTGACCCAGGCCGGCTACGAGGACGCCGTGGAGCGCATCAAGGCCTACACGCGCTCCGGCGACGTGATGCAGGTCGTGCCCAGCCAGCGGCTGTCCACGGCCTTCGAGGCCGAGCCGCTGGATGTCTACCGCGCGCTGCGCAGCATGAATCCGTCGCCCTACCTGTACTTCATGCGCTTTGGCGACCACCACGTCGTCGGCTCCTCGCCGGAGATTCTGGTGCGCGTGGAGGACGGTCAGGTCGCGGTGCGCCCCATCGCCGGCACACGCCCTCGCGGCGCCACGCCGGAGGAGGATCTGGCACTGGAACAGGACCTGCTGAGCGACCCGAAGGAAATCGCCGAGCACCTGATGCTGATCGACCTGGGCCGCAACGATGTCGGCCGCGTGGCCGAAACCGGCAGCGTGCAACTCGACGACAAGATGGTCATCGAACGCTACTCCCACGTCATGCACATCGTCTCCAACGTGACCGCGACGCTGCGTGAAGGCCTGACGGCCATGGATGCGTTGAAGGCGACCTTCCCGGCCGGCACATTGTCCGGCGCGCCCAAGGTCCGGGCGATGGAGATCATCGACGAGCTGGAACCGGTCAAACGCGGCGTCTACGGCGGCGCCGTCGGCTATCTGGCCTTTTCCGGCGACATGGACTTGGCCATCGCCATCCGCACGGCGGTCATCAAGCACGGGCAGATGCACGTACAGGCGGGCGGTGGCATCGTCGCCGATTCGGTTCCGCAAACCGAGTGGGAGGAAACCATGAACAAGGCCCGTGCCGTGCTCCGCGCCGCGCAGCAGGCCAGCCGGGGTCACGCCTGACCTGAATCCGTCATGCGTGCGCTGTTCCGATTCCTGTCGCTGTTCCCGCTCCCCGTATTGCACGGGGTGGGTGCCTTGCTCGGCTGGCTGCTCTGGATCATCCCCAATGACCGGCGCAAGGTTGCGCTGATCAACATCCGCCGCTGTTTCCCCGAGCTCTCCGAGGCCGAGGTCCGGCGCCGGGCACGGCAGGCTCTGGGCCACGAGATGAAGACCATTGCCGAACTGCCGCTGCTGTGGATCGGTCCGGAACGTCGCGTCGAGCGGATGATCCGCCGCATCGACAACGGCGAGCTGGTCGACCGGGCGCTCGCCAAGGGCAAGGGCCTGATCCTGCTGACGCTGCACCAGGGCTCCTTCGAGGCACCGGCCATCGTCTACTCGAAACAGCACGTGATGACCGGGCTGTACAAGCGGCAGAAAGGCGCGTTCGAGGAGCTGTCGCTGCAAGGCCGCACGCGCTTCGGCGGCAGGATGATTCCGGCCGAGGGCAGCATCGTGCTGCGCTCGCTGCTGCCGCTGCTGCGCGGCAACAACATCGCCTACATCCTGCCGGATCAGGACCCGCCGCCGGGACGCGGCATCTACTCGCCGCTGTTCGGCATCCCGGCGCACACGCCGACGCTGATCGCCAAGCTGGCCAAGTCCACCGGCGCCGAGGTGCTGTTCTTCATCGGCGAGCGCCTGCCGCGTGGTCGCGGCTACGTCATGCGCTTCGTCGAGGCCCCCGACGGCATCCACGATCCCGACGTGCAAACGGCCACCGACGCGATGAACCAGGGCGTCGAACAATGCATCCGTGCCCTGCCGGATCAGTACTGGTGGGGGTACAAGCGATTCCGCCGCCGGCCCGACGGCAGCAGCGATTTCTACGCCTGATCAACCGCCATCTAGTCCGGCGGATTGATCAGGCGATGGTATGCGGCGTAGGGAACCGTCGCCGGCAGCAGCAAGGCATCGGCGAGAGCACTGCAAACCAGATCACCAGCGGCGACTCGCTCGGGACTAGTGAAGAACGGCAGTTTTGGCCGCGGAGGAAAGATGCCGTACTTCGCAAATTCCTGCAGCGTTTCCTCATCGTTCTGGATGACCGCGACATTCAGACGCGTACCCGACATGATCTTCGGACTGGCCGGCGCGCCATTAGCCAATGTGTTGTGCGTCGCCGTAGCACACCCGATCAGGAGCTGGACACTCAATGCAAGCGCGAGCACTCGACAGATTTGAATCATGCCTGCGCCGCCTCGCCGGTCTCGGCAAATGACTTGAAATCGGCCAGATAGGCGCGCGTCTGCTTGCGAAACGCGCCCGGCATCAGCCATCCCATGATCTTCATCGGTATTCCGGAGAACTGGAACTCGCAATCGGATTCCCAGCGAGTCACGTCCGCGGACACCGCCACCAGCCGGTTTTCCTGCCGGTTCCAGACACCCCCGGCCTCGTAGGTCGCCACCCAGCTTTCCGGCCAGTTGGCCGACACCAGCGTTTCGGTCATGGACATGGTGCGCTTGCCGAACGCGTAATCCAGCTTCGCGGTCGATCCCGCCTCGCCGGGCGCCCCGCTGAGCTGTTCCATGGCAACGAAGCCCTTCTGCCAGCCGGACATGTTCGCCGGATCCTTCAGCAACGCGGCCACCTGTTCCCGCGGCAGCTTCACCTCGATCGATTCCGAATACTTCATCGTGTTTCCCGCACCCCTTAGTCCACCAAGACTGCCTCGACCTTATCGTGTGAACAAGTGCGGGCCGGAGGCGGAATCGGGCATGCTGCGCGCATGTCCCCGGAATCCTCCCGCTGGCCGCTGGCCGGCCTGATCGTCGGCGCGCTGTGCATCGGCCTGGCGCCGATCTTCGTTCGGCTCACCGAAGTCGGGCCGACATCGGCCGCGTTCTGGCGTCTGGCGCTGGCAAGCCCACTACTGTTGCTCGCCTGGTCGCAAAGCCCGGAACGCCTGCACTGGCGTCTGCTGTGGCCGGGGTTGCTGTTCGCCGGCGATCTGGCGGTGTGGCATCAATCCATCCACATCACCAGCGTGGCCAATGCGACGCTGCTGGCGAATCTGCAACCCGCCATCGTCGCGGCGATCTCGGTGCTGTTCCTCGGAGTGCGGCTGTCCCGCGGCTTCGTGCTGGGGCTGGCGCTGGCGATGTCCGGCGCGATCATCCTGATGGCGGACAGCCTCAGCGTGTCACTGGAGCACTTCGGTGGTGACCTGCTGGGCGTGCTGACCGCCTGTTTCTACGCCGGTTACATCCTCACGGTCGCCGCGGCACGGCGCAGTCACCATGTGGTCAGCGTGATGGCGGCGGCGACGCTGGTCGGAGCCGTGGTGTTGGCGCCGATCGCCCTGGCCAGCGGCGAGGCATTCTGGCCGACGTCCCGGTCCGACTGGCTCATGCTGGGCGGGCTGGCGCTGATCAGCCACATCGGCGGCCAGGGCCTGATCGCCTGGTCGCTACGCCATCTCAGCACGCAGTTCTCATCGGTGAGCCTGCTGATCCAGCCGGTCGCCGCCGCAGTGTTCGCCTGGCTGCTGCTCGCCGAACCGTTCGGGGCCTGGCAGGCACTGGGTGGCGCCATCGTGCTGGGCGGCATTCTGATCTGCCGGCAGAGCACACCGGCCGGGCAGGCATCCGCTAATCGATCCGCGTCAGCCTGAGCCGCACCTTGACGTCGACCTGCCGTCCGACAGTCTTGCCGCTGGCCCACTCGCCCTCGCCGACCTTGAAGTCGGTGCGCGTCAGCGTCACACCACCGTCCATCGTCGCCCGGTCACCATCGATGACCCAGGTGAACGGGAGCACGATGGACTGGCCGATGCCCTTGATGGTCAGGTCGCCCACCGCCTCGTAACGGTCTCCGCCCAGCGCACGGAATTCGGTGGTGACGAACTTCGCCTCGGGAAACCGCTTGAACCAGAACCAGTCCTTGCCGGCGACGGTGGAATCGCGATCGCTGCTGTTGGAATCGAACGACGTGACATCAACCGTCACGTCGAACAGCGCCTGATCCAGGGTTTCCGGATCGAAGCGCATCACCGCGTCGAAGGATCCGAATTCGCCGCCGAATCGGGCGCCGGACTGAGTGGCTTCGAACCCCAGCGTGCTGTGATCGTGGTCGATCTTCCAGTCACCGGCCCAGGCGGCTGGCGTCAGCAACACCATGACCAGACCGACCAGCCCCATGCGCCGCGTCATGCGCGATGCTCTCGTTCGATGCGGCCGAACGGCAGCATCCGCCGCAACACATCGTCCTTGAGCACGAAGTGATGCTTGAGCGCCGCCGCCACATGCAATCCCACGACCGCGATGATGGCCCAGGACAGCGCGCCATGTACCGACGCGGCCAGTTCCTTGATGTCGTCATCGGCCGGCGCGATTGCCGGCACCTCGAACCAGCCGAACACCGACAACGGGAAGTTGGCCGCGGAGTTGATGACCCAGCCAGACACCGGCATCGCGATCAGCAGCGCGTACAGGCCCCAGTGGGTCAGATGCGCCGCCCCGCGCTCCCAGGGCCTGAGCGTGTCCGGCAATGTCGGCGCCGGATTCAGCAGCCGCCAGAGCAGACGCAGGGCCATGGCGATCAGGACCAGCATGCCCAGCGACTTGTGCACCCAGAACACGTCCACCTTGAGCGAGCCAAAGGGCAGGCGCTCCGCCCACCAGCCGAGCCCGATCATCACGATTACGGCCAGCGCGACGGTCCAGTGCAGCCACTTGGCCACCCAGCCCCAACGCTCGGGCGTGTTTCGGATCGGCATGACGGAGCCTCCGGTCTCGACAAGCCGCTATTTCAGCGGCTTGTGCAGTTCCGTTGTAATGCTCAGCGTGATCTCGTCGCTGACCGCCGGCACGTACTTGTCGATGCCCCAGGTGCTGCGCTTGAGCGTGCCGCTGGCGTCGAAACCCATGACGTACACGTCAGCGAACGGATGCTTGCCCTGCTTGTTCAGCGTGGCATCCAGCGTCACCGGATGGGTCTGGCCGTGTAGCGTCAGATCGCCAATGATCTTGAACGTGTTGTCCCCGGTGCTGGTGATCGAGGTCGAAACGAAGCTGCCGGTCGGGTACTGCTTCGCATCGAAGAAATCCTCGCTCATCAGGTGCTTGAAGAACTCGCCGTGTCCGGGGTCGATGTCGACCACGCGGAAGTCCAGCTGAACCACGGAACGGGCAAGATCATCCTCCTCGATCGCGACGCCACCGGTGAAATCGGTGAGGATGGCGGAGGGATTGGAGAAGCCCAGATGGTTCCAGCCGAAGCTGACCACCGTATGGGACTGGTCAAAGCTATACTTGGTGGGCGCGGCGATTGCGGTGCCCAGAAAAAACAGGCCGGCCGCCGCCAGGGTCATGTTGCGGATCATGCGGTACTCCCGATTCAAAAGACCCACGCAAGGTAGCGAAGGCCACATCGGAAGAAAAGCGAAGCTATCAGCGATTTCACTTCAAATTTCCTGAACTGTCCCTTCCGCTCACGGACTCCCTTTTGATGCGAGACAAGCCAACACGTGTCGCCCCGGTACTGGACGACGATAGTCATTTCCAGCCGTTGCCGAGCCAACCCGGCGACCGTCTCCTGGAACCGGAGACGGCGGTCGACGCCTCCGACGCCCCCACCACCTCGGCATCGGACGTCGAGCGGCCACGCAGGGCAACGCCGCCAACCACCAGCGCTCGCCAACCCACACGGACACGCGCCATCTACAAGGTCAGACGCACACTGCCGGCACCGATCCGCTGGCTGGCCTGGACACTGCTGGCGATGGTGCTGATCAGCCTCGCGCTGGTCGCCCCCTGGGCCGTCATCAACCCTCCGACGTCATCGTTCATGGTGCAGGACGCCCTGCGCAACGACCGACCGGTCACGCAGACCTGGGTGGACTGGGAGGCGATCTCGGACACCGCCGCCGCCGCCGTCATCGCCGCGGAGGACCAGCGCTTCCACGAGCACTTCGGCTTCGATGTCGAATCGATGCGCAAGGCCTGGGAGGCCCACCAGCGTGGGGAGGCGCTGCGCGGCGCCAGCACGATCACCCAGCAGACGGTCAAGAACCTGCTGCTGACCCCGCATCGCAGCCTGGTCCGCAAGGGCGCCGAGGCCTGGCTGACCCTGGTCGCCGAACTCGTCTGGACCAAGCAGCGCACGCTGGAGCTCTACCTGAACCTGGCCCAGTTCGGCGACGGCATTTACGGCGTCGAGGCTGCGTCCCGGCACTACTTCGGAAAACCCGCCTCGCAGCTCTCCCGCAGCGATGCCGCCTGGCTGGCCGTGCTGCTTCCGGCCCCCGAGCGCTACCGGATCAATCCGCCCACCAACTACACCCGCGGACAGCACGACTGGATTCTGAGCCAGATGCCCCCCACCGTGGGGCGTTAACCTCCCTGACCTGACCCCAGATGGAGTTCGAGCCCCGCCGCGTCGACGGCGATCCCAAGGTGATCCGCAACCGCTGGCTGCGGCAGGCCTGGCTGCTGATTCGCCGCAAGTTCGCGATGATGCTGCTGGCCTGCGCGCTGTATGCCGGCGTGATCGAACTGATCGACCACCACGGCAACCCGACGCTGTCGGACCCCTGGGGACTGTTGACCTGGCTGGCGATGATCCTGGCGATCTGCGCGACGACGCCGTGGTTCATGGCGGCGATCATGGCCACCGCGTACGCGGCGGATCACGGCGGCAGTGCCTATGCCCTGTGGCGTGATCTGATCCTCGGCCCGTCCCGACGGCTGATCGCACCGCTCAGCGCGCGGTCCATGCTCGTCTACGGCGGCATCCTGTGCGGCGCTCAGGTCGCGTTGGTGACACTCGCCCAGTTCGTGTTCGTCCCCGTCGACGATGCGAAACCAATCCCTCCGCCCGGCGAACCCGATGGCGCCATCGCCTGGCTGCTGTTCGGTCTGGCCGAGCACGTCTGGTACGCGGTGCTGGCATCACCGCTAGCGATCGCGCTGGCGGAGCTGTTCACCATCCCCATCCTGATGCGCTCCGAATCCGACCGCGTGCATGCCACGCAGCTTTCGGCGCTGGGCGTGCAGCGCAATCTGGCGCCGATCCGGCGCTGCTACGTGGGTCTGCCGTTGATGCTGCTGGCGGCGCTGTTGCCCGGCCCCTTCACGATTCTGGGGTTCGGCTTCGCCTCGGTGGTGATCTATGTGGCGTATCGCGAAATCTTCGAAGCGCGCGCGGAGAATCTTCCGGAGCGAGCCAAGGTCACCACGCTTGCAACCGGCTCATCACCGGGCTGACCGGATCAGCCTGCCGCGACCACGTCCGGCGTCGCGGATTCATTCAGCACCAAACGCAGCCAGGCGCGTGCCTTGATCCAGTCGCGGCGAATGGTCCGCTCGGTCAGCCCCAGGATGCTCGCGGTCTCGGCGTTGGAAAACCCGGCGAAGAACCGGCATTCGACGACCCTCGCGAGACGTTCATCCAGTGCCTCGAGCTGCGACAGCGCCTGGTCCAGTTCGACCAGTTCCTGGTCCTCGTCGCTGCTGACATCGCCAATGGCGTCCAGCGACAAGGCCTGCGATCTGCCGCCGCGTTTCATCGCCGTGCGGGCACGGGCCTCGTCCACGAGCACCTGGCGCACGCAATTCGCTGCGGCCGCCATGAAGTCCTCGACCGTCCGCCACTGATGATCCGACGCCAGCCGCAGATAGGCGCTGTGCACCAGTTCGGTGGTCTGCGGATTGAGCACGCCGGGCCAGCGGCGCAATTCACGCCGCGCCGTATGCTTCAGACGGCTGTAGCAGAGGCTGACCAGTGTTTCCGTGCGAATTGGCTGGTCCACGACGTCCGGTTCATTCCATTGAAGATCCGCCGCACATCCTAGCGCGTCGACAGCATGCAACCGGAACTGGGTCTCAACCCGCCGTACGGGTCTGGGGCGGTCTGTGCGTCAGCGCACGGTCCAGATGAGCATGAACGTCGGATCCGCGAGCTCGGCTTCACCGCCGCTGCGATGCTCACGCAGATCAGCCACCAGCTCGAGGGATGGCTCGGTGTTTGGCGGCAGGTAGGGCGCGAGGTGCCGGGGCGTCCAGCGCAGCCGGCCGTTGGCATGTGATTCCGAGATCGGCGCGGCCGACCAAGCGTAGCTGCGATAGGCGCGGTCGATACCGATCTCGACGAACACGTCCTGCCACAAGGTGTCGGCGATGGCCTGGAACCCCGCGTGAACCGCCGCGTCATGTCCGTTTTCCAGCTCGAAGTTCGACGCCGTGGTCCATGCCCGGAACCGCGTCGACGCCAGCCGGGTTTCGGCGGCCAGATTGAGGATGCCGGCCTGGGTGCCGTTCAACTCCTGCCCGCGCAGCGTGGTCTGGCGGAAGATTTCCGAATTCAGCGTGACCAGAATCCGGCCAAGCTGGCGACCCAGGCCGACCCGCAGGCGGGCCTCGGACTGCCCGTCGAACCAGTGCTGCGAACCGGTGGGCGTGCGGTCCAGCACTTCGAACTCCACGCGAAAGGTTCCGCCGGAGCGATTCACGCCATGCCACCCCACCCAGCGGCGCTCGACGCTCATCCGGTGCGGCTTGGATCGGTTGCGCTCCTGCTTGGCCAACCCGGCCATCAACTGGCCGCCAGCCCAGGGGCGCTCCAGCCGCAGCGCCCGTCGCTTGCGATCACCGGCGAACCAGATGTCGGTGGGCAGCGCGTAGTCCTCGCCATCCTCCTGCCAGTCCAGCGATAGCCGCGTCTTGCCGATCCGCTGCTGAACCGATGTCTGCACGCTGGACCCGTCGCGTTCGTCGCCGTTGAAGGCCGCGCGCGGCGCCAGCGCGTGGTAGTCGAATCGCGTGATGACACTCAGATCGTCCTCACGCCAGGCGAAGTCACCGGCCAGCGTCACATCGGAGTCGGAACCGGCGCCGGGCTCCAGCCAGACCCGGTCGGGCTCGCGTGCCTGGGATTGCAGACCGGCCTCCCAGCCGTCGGCCTTCAGCCGCAGGGCTGAGCCGTTGAGCTGCTGAATCCATTGCACGCCGATAGGCTGTTCGCCGGCGGCCCACCCCGGTCCGAACACCAGAGCCAGCGCGATACCGATCGTCCACCTTGTGCGACGTGCCGCCACCGGTCGGTGCAACACTACGCAATCCCGCCCCGCGGAAGCGAAGCCGTTGAAGACCCTGCCGGGTCAGGTTTTCGAGGGGGTTCGACCTGTGGCCGCCAACCATTGTTCAGCGGCTGTCGAACGACGCTTAGAGTAAAGGATGACGGGTCAACATTTCGAGAAGTTCATCGCATCCAGGCGATGCATCCCGCCCCGCCCGTCCTGCCGAAACGACCTTTGATCGCTTGCAGGCATCTGCGACGGGCAACGGCGCCGAAAGGACAAACCGCCGATTCAAAAAACCGGCGGTGGTCGCCACCACCGCCGGAATCAGGGGAACGAGGATCACCAAGGCAATCCCCGCACGTCCCGACGCGTGTCAGAGACCGGAGGACCTCTGGGAACCACACGCGTCAATGCATTAAAACGAAAGATGGCCGAAAATCCGGACATCGCCATCGACTTATGTCATTTTTGGGCAACAATGCCCATCGACGTCCCGTCAGCGCGGACCGTTCGCCAGAAAAAACGCCCCGCCGACATCACCGGCTGGCCCGCTGACATGTCCGGGACAGCCGTCAAAAGCGCCTAACCCGTGTTGCGCATCCCGGCCGCAATGCCGTTGATTGATCGCAGCAGCGCTTCTTTCCAAACCGCTTCGCCGGGGCGTTCACGACAGCGCTCGATCAACAGGGTCTGGATGGCGTTGAGCGGATCCAGATACGGCCGCCGACGTTCCAGCGACCGCGCCAGGGCCGGGTCCTCACCCAGCAGATGATCCTGCCCGGTGATGCGCAGAATCTCCCGCCTGGCGCGCTCGTACTCCTCGCAGATCACGCCGAAGATCGAATCCGCGCGTTCGCGGTCCGGCGCCAGATCGGCATAGCGGCGTGCAATGTCCATGTCCGCCTTGGTCAGAGACATCTGCGTGTTGTTGAGGAAATTCGCGAAATACGGCCAGCGCCTGGCCATTTCCTGCAACTGCTCGGTGGCATCTGGCACCTCTCGCTGGAAGGTCTCCAGCGCCGTGCCAACACCCAGCCAGGCCGGTAGCGTGTGCCGCGACTGAGCCCAGGCAAACACCCAGGGAATGGCGCGAATCGAGTACTTGCCCCGCTCCGCCTTCTTGCGGTGACTGGGCCGTGACCCGATGTTCAGCGAGCCAATGTCGGCGACAGGCGTGGCATCGTAGAAATAGTCGAAAAAGCCCTCGGTGTGTTCGGTGATCTCGCGGTACCAGGCCTCGCCGTCACCGGCGAGCTTGGCCATGGTCTCCAGGTAGGCCTGCGGCGCGTCGTCCTCATTGAGCGCATGCTTGATCAACGCCGAGACACCAACGGTGAGCTCGTAGACCGCCGTTTCCAGGTTGTTGTAGCGGTAGAAGATCATCTCGCCCTGTTCGGTGAACTTGATGCGTCCGTTCACCGTGCCGGGCGGCTGCGCCAGAATCGACGCGTGGGTGGGACCGCCGCCGCGCCCCACGGTGCCACCGCGACCATGGAACAGCAGACAGCCCACCCCCTGCTCGCGACACAGCTGCGTCACTTCGCGCTGGGCGTTGTAGAGATTCCAGCTCGACGCCAGGATGCCGCCGTCCTTGCAGGAATCGGAGTAACCCAGCATCACTTCCTGATCACCGCCGGAGGCATCGAGCATCTCCCGGTACACCGGATCGGCCAGCAACACCTGCATCACCGGGCGGATATGCGCCAGGTCCTCGATGGTCTCGAACAGCGGGGAGATGCGCATGCGGCACACAGCGCCCTCCTTGCGGTAGCCCGTCAGTCCGTAGACCGAGCCCAGCGCCAGCACCTCCATGACATCGCTGGCCGTATGCGCCATGGAAATCACGTAGGCACCAAAGGTCTCCTCGCCGAAGACGTTCTGCGCCTCCGCCATCATCTGCACCGGAGAGAGCACGTGGCGCACCGAGTCGCTGAAGAACTCCATGGGCGGTGGGGACGGCGGATTGCGGATCACCGATGCCAGCAGTTCCATCCGCGCATCCTCGTCCAGCGCCGCGTAGTCATCGCAGCGACCGGTCTCGCGCAGCAGATCGGCGATCGCCTCTTCATGCCGCGGCGATTCCTGACGAACGTCCAGCCGCGCCAGGGAAAAGCCGAACACCTCGGCGGCGAAGATCAGGTCCTTGAGCCGGCGGTCGGCGATGTTGGCGTCACCATGGCTGCAAAGCGAGGCGTGGATCAGCTTGAGATCGGCCACGAAATCCGCCGCCACCGCATAGCCACCGGAGGCGCGACGCGAGCGCTGGGCACGATTCTCCAGTTCGACCTGGATCTGCCCGACCATGGCCTCCAGCCGCTCACGCATCAGATACAGCTTGCGGCGATAGGGCTCCTGCGCAAAGCGTTCCGGCAAGGCGCCGGTGCGATTCAGATACTCGGCCTCGTCCTCGGCCAGCGATTCCTCGAACGCCGGCGTGGGCATGCACCAGCGGCGTGAGTGGGACAGCTCGTCAGCCAGCAAATCCGTCTCGCGCAGGTAGTAGGACAGCACCTCGCGGATCTGCATGCGCAGCGCGTACCAGGACGTGTTGACGGTCACGAACGGGTTACCGTCGCGATCGCCGCCCACCCAGGAGCCAAAGCGCAGGAACGGCGGAAAGCGAATGGTCTGGTCGTAGGACCGGCCCAGCGCGCGCTCCAGGTTCCGGCTCAGCACCGGCACGGCCTTGATGATCGACTGGTGGAAGTAGTGCAGCGTGTTGCGGATCTCGTCCTCGGCCGTGGGCCGCTGGCCACGCAGTTCCTCGGTCTTCCACAAGGTCTGGATCTCGCGCCCGATGGCCTCGATCACCTCGGGCTTCTCACCCTCCTCCAGCTGTTCGTTGAGCACGAAGATCCGGCGCAGCGCCTCCATCACGGTCCGGCTCTTCGCCTCCGTGGGATGCGCGGTAAACACCGGGTTGTAGCGCATTCTCCCCAGCATGCTGGACACGGCGACGGCATCCAGCCCGGATTCCACGGCGGTCGCCAGCGACTCGTCGAACGACCCGACCCACAGCCGCCCACCCTGGGCCACCTGACGCCGGCGCCCCCGGTGCTGATAGAGCTCATCGGCAATGTTGACGAGCTGGAAGTAGATCGTGAACGCGCGAACCACCTGCATCAGGGTTTCCGCATCCAGCGAGCGGATCAGCGAGTCCAGCGGCGCGGCGTGATCCACCTCGCCGTTGCGCAGCGCGATAAACCCGGTGCGCAATTCCTCGACCACCTCGAACACACCCGGGCGGGCATGTTCGGCGATCACCTGGCCCAGCAGCTTGCCCAGCAGCTTGACGCGGGCGCGGAGCGCGAAGTCCTCGGGATCCAGTGACAGGTCGTTCATGAACGCAGACTCTCCAGTGCGGCGCCGGGGTCTTCCTCCCCGGCCTCGGGCGCGGCCGAACCCGAGCGGCCGGCGGCGGTGGGCTGTTCGTTGGCAATCGCGACGGCGCGGCGCGCCAGCGTCTCGATCATGTCCCAGTCCTTGCGCGCCACGGCATCCTTGGGCGTGATCCAGGTGCCGCCGACGCAGGCCACGTTGGGCATCGACAGATAGCGAAGCAGATCATCCTCGCGGATGCCGCCGGTGGGGCAAAAGGTGACATCCGGCAGCGGGCCGGCGATCGCGCGGAGGAAATCGGCGCCACCGGCGAAGGACGCGGGAAACAGCTTCAGGCAGCGAAATCCGGCGTCGAACGCGGTCATGATTTCGGTCGGGGTCATCGCCCCCGGCAGCAGCGGGATGGAATGCTCCAGGTCGAGCAGTGCCGGCGTCAGCCCGGGCGACACGGCGAACGTGGCGCCGACATCCCAGGCCCTCCGGATGTCGTCGACCGTGCGCACCGTGCCGACACCCACCTGCGCATCCGGAACCTCGCGGGCAATCTTTCTGACCGCCTCCAGCGCCACGTCGGTGCGCAAGGTGATCTCCAGATTCGGCAGCCCGCCGCGGACCAGCGCACGGGCCAGAGGCACGGCGTCATCCAGCGAATCGATCACCAGCACCGGGATCACCGGCGAGCTGTAAAGCAGTTCCTTCAATGTCATCGCGCGTCCCTCGCTCAGAACAGGCTGGCGGCACCAGCCTCGGCGCCATTGTTTGCCGCACGCAGCGCGGCAAACAGCTCGCGACCATAACCGATGGCCCCGGTCTGCACCGGCGCCACCTCCCGCATGTCCCAGACCGCCGACGAGACCTTCGCTTCCAGCACGCCGGTCTCGGCATCGACGCGAATCATGTCGCCATCGCGAACCTTGCCCAGCGGCCCGCCGTCCGCCACCTCGGGGGTGACATGGATCGCCGCCGGCACCTTGCCGGATGCCCCGGACATGCGTCCGTCGGTCACCAGCGCCACGGCGTGGCCGCGGTCCTGCAGCACGCCCAGCTGCGGCGTGAGCTTGTGCAACTCCGGCATGCCGTTGGCCTTGGGACCCTGCCCGCGCACGACGGCGACCAGGTCATGGTTCATGCGCCCGGCCTGGAAGGCGTCGATCAGCGACTGCTGGTCGTCGAACACCATCGCCGGCGCCTCGACCACGCGGTGCTCCGGCTTGACCGCGGACACCTTGATGACCGCGCGGCCCAGATTGCCGTCGAGCACGCGCAAGCCGCCGGATGCCGCGAACGGGTTGTCCAGCGGCCGCAGCACGGCTTCGTCACCGCTGCGCTGTGGCGCCTCGACCCATTCCACCCGGCCGTCGGAACTCAGATGCGGCTCGCAGGTGTAATCGGCCAGCGATTGTCCGTAGATCGAACCCGCCGCACCGTTGAGCAATCCGCCACGCAGCAGCTCACGCGTCAGAAAGCCCATGCCACCGGCGGCATGGAAATGATTCACGTCGGCGCTGCCATTCGGGTAAATCCGGGCCAACAGCGGTGTCACTGCCGACAGGTCGGTGAAGTCGTCCCAGGTCACGACAATGCCGGCCGCGCGCGCCATCGCCACCAGGTGCAGCGTGTGATTCGTCGAGCCACCGGTGGCGAGCAACCCCACGATCGCATTGACGAACGAACGGGCATCCAGGAGCTCGCCGATGCCCGGGGCACCATCGCGGGCCAACCGGCCGCACTGACGGGCGGACTCCGCGGTCAGCGCATCACGCAGCGGCGTATTCGGGTTCACGAAGGCCGCGCCGGGCAGGTGCAGGCCCATCACCTCCATCAGCATCTGGTTGGAATTCGCGGTGCCGTAGAAGGTGCAGGTCCCGGGGCCGTGGTAAGCCCTCGATTCGGCATCCAGCAGTTCCGCGCGGCCGATCTTGCCCTCCGCGAACTGCTGGCGGATGCGGGATTTCTCGTCGTTCGCCAGACCGGAGGTCATCGGGCCGGCGGGGACGAAGACCGTCGGCAAATGCCCGTAGCTGAGCGCACCGATCACCAGCCCCGGCACGATCTTGTCGCAGACGCCCAGCGCCAGCGTGCCGTCGAACATGTCATGCGACAGCGCGATGGCCGTCGCCATGGCAATCACGTCACGCGAGAGCAGGCTCAGCTCCATGCCCGGCTGACCCTGGGTCACGCCATCGCACATCGCCGGCACGCCGCCGGCGAACTGCGCGGTGGCCGTGACCTCGCGCGCGGCAGCCTTGATCAGCGCGGGGAACCGTTCCAGCGGCTGATGCGCGGACAGCATGTCGTTGTAGGCGGAGACGATGGCCAGATTCGGCCATTTCATGTCGGCCAGCGGCGGCTGATCGATACCGGCCGCGGCCATGCCATGGGCCAGATTGGTACAGGACAGCCGACCGCGAGTCCGGCCGCCTGCGCGGGCGGCGGCCAACTGCTCCAGATAGCCCCCGCGCAAGTCGCGACTGCGTTCCTCGACGCGCGCCGTCACCTCCGCCACGGTCGGGTGTAGCGGTTCAACCATGCGTTGCTCCTTGCTCCACCGGTGATCGATGCCGATCGATTCCGGCGCGATGGCATCGTCCCGGAATCGGGTCCCAAACCACACCACACTCACAGGGGGTTGTCACGTGAGCATCCCCCCGCTGTGTTTCAATCGGGTGAGACGCCCGGCGCCAACGCGCCCTTGGCGTGGATCATGCAAACAGTGCGCCGACGGCCTGCATCACGCATCGGCGGCGAGACAGGAGGCGCTATGACGCGCGGCGACACATTCGACATGGTGATCTTTGGCGGCGTGGGTGATCTCGCGACGCGCAAGCTGATTCCCGCGCTCTACTACCTCAACCGCGACGGACAGATTGTCGCCGGCAGCCGCATCATCGGCACCGGCCGCTCGGACATGGAACAAAGCGCCTTTCGTCAGCACGCCGAGGAGGCCTGCCGACGTCACGTGCGCGATTCCGACCTCGACGACGACGCACTGCGAGCGTTTCTGGAGCGGCTGTTCTACCAGCGCGTCGACGCCAGCTCGAGCGAGGATTTCTCCGAGCTGGCGGAGACGCTCAATCGAGGCGACCCGGACCGCTGCCGCGTTTACTTCCTGGCCACATCGCCAAAGCTGTTCGCCGGCATCTGCGAAAAACTGGGCGAGGCCGGACTCAACACCGCGCATTCGCGCGTCGTGCTGGAAAAACCGCTGGGCACGAACCTGCAATCCGCCACCGAGATCAATACGCGGGTGGGCGCGGTGTTCCGCGAGGACCAGATCTTTCGCATCGACCACTACCTGGGCAAGGAAACCGTCCAGAACCTGATGGCGCTGCGCTTCGGCAACGCGCTGTTCGAGCCGCTCTGGCGCCGCACCAACATCAACGACGTGCAGATCACGCTGGCCGAGCAGGTCGGCCTGGAAGGCCGGGCCGGCTACTACGAGCACACCGGCGCGATGCGCGACATGATCCAGAATCATCTGTTGCAGCTGCTCTGCATCGTCGCGATGGAGCCACCCACCGCCACCGAGCCGAACGCGGTGCGCGATGAAAAGCTGAAGGTCCTGCGCGCACTCAAGCCACTCAAGGGCTACGAGGCGATCAAGGAAACCGTGCGCGGCCAGTACCGGGCCGGCGTCATCAACGGACAGTCGGTGCCGGGCTATCTTGAGGAAGACGGCGTGGCGCCTCACAGCACCACCGAGACCTTCGCGGTCATCAAGGCGCATATCGACACCTGGCGCTGGGCGGACGTGCCGTTCTTCCTGCGCACGGGCAAGCGCCTGGCGGAACGCCGCGCGGAAATCGTCATCAACTTCCACCCGGTGCCGCTGAACATCTTCGGCGAGGACCTGGGCGATCTGCCGGCCAATCGGCTGGTGATCCGCCTGCAGCCGGACGAAGGCGTCAGCCTCAGCGTGCTGGCCAAGCGGCCCGGCCCGGCGATGCGGCTCAAACCGGTGAGTCTGCGGCTGGATTTCGCCCGCACGTTCAAGGTTCGGCCGCTGGATGCCTACGAGCGTTTGCTGACGGAAGTGATTCGCGGCAACCTCACGCTGTTCATGCGCAATGATGAACTGGAAGCTGCCTGGCGCTGGGTCGATCCGATCCTGGCCGCCTGGCACGAGGATGGTGAGCACCCGCGCGGTTACCACGCGGGGAGCTGGGGCCCGTCGTCAGCCGTTTCGCTGCTGGCCCGGGATGGATACGCGTGGCATGAGGAGGTCGAGGATGGCCCATGACTGGATTGCGTTCGACGACAGGGATGCTCTGGCGCAATCGCTGGCCGACACCGTCGCCGACATACTCCGGAACGCCATCGAAACCCGACAACGTGCCTCGCTGGTCGTCTCAGGCGGCCGCACCCCGGTCCGCCTGTTCGGCAAGCTTGCGGCACAGCCGCTGGACTGGTCGCGCGTGCACGTGCTGCCGGCCGACGAACGCTGGGTCGATGAATCCGAACCCGCCAGCAATGTCGGGCTGATTCGCCGCGAACTCGCCCGCGACGAGGCCGCCAACGCCCATGTGATCTCGCTCAAGACGGGGCATTCGTTGCCCGAGTCCGGCCAGATGGTCAGCGAGGCCCGCGTCGCCGAGGTCGGTTTTCCGCTGGATGTGGTCGTGCTCGGGATGGGCACGGATGGTCACACTGCCTCGCTGTTCCCGGACGCCCCGGAACTGCATGGCGTGCTGGACAGCGAACACGCCTGCGAGGTCGTGCGGCCGCCCAGCCAGCCCACGGCCCGCATGACGCTGACTCCGGTTGCGCTCAACAACGCCCGGCACCAGTTCCTGCACATCGAGGGCGAGGACAAGCGCGAGACCTTCGAGCAGGCGGCCGCAGGCCGTGATATCCAGGAGATGCCGGTACGCTCCGTGATCTACGAGCGGGGCCCCAGGTTGCAGGTCTACTGGGCGCCCTGAGACCCGCGCCTCAGTCCGTCTGCTGCAGTCGCCACAGCGAGGCGTAACGTCCGCCACGCGCCAGCAGATCCGCGTGCGCGCCGGATTCCACCACGCGACCAGCATCCAGCACCAGGATCCGGTCGGCGTCGGCAACGGTGGACAGCCGGTGCGCTATCACCAGTGTCGTGCGGTCCGCGGCCACCTCCCTCAGCGCCTGCACCACGGAACGCTCCGATTCGGAGTCCAGCGAACTCGTGGCCTCGTCGAATACCAGAATGCCCGGCCGCTTGAGCACGGCGCGCGCGATGGCGACCCGTT
>NZ_CAXFCL010000045.1:0-5397 GCF_964000955.1 uncultured Abyssibacter sp. | reverse complement strand
GTCTCTGTCGAACTTCGCCAAGCACACGACCAAGCGCTTCGTGAACCTGATCTCCAGCTTCGAGGATTCGGTGGCGCACGAGTGCCGCAAGCGCGGCTTCGATGGCATCGTCTGCGGTCATATCCATCACGCGGAAATCCGCGACATCAACGGCGTGATGTACTACAACACCGGCGACTGGGTGGAGTCCTGCACGGCGCTGGTCGAACACGTGGACGGCCGGATGGAGATCCTCGACCTGTCCGACGACGGCGTGCAGCGCAGCGACAAGGTCACGCCGATCCGGTCCGTCGCGACCGGCTGAGCCCGCGTCCGCCGCGGCGGACGTCGATGAGCAGGAAGGGGCGGAGTTGGCGGGCCAGCTTCCCTATAATTCGGGGATGACTGACACCGAAGTTCTGGCTGAGGGGCGCTTCCTGCGCCTGGTTCGCAAGGGCCGTTGGGAATTCGTGCAGCGTGTGATCGCGCCGGAAGGTGCCGTGCAGATCATCGCGTTGACGCCCGCCGGTGAAATCATTTTCGTGGAGCAGGACCGCCCTCCGGTCGGGGGACGCGTGCTCGAACTCCCGGCCGGCCTGATCGACGGCGATGGTGGTCCGGACGAGACCGCGGAGGCCACGGCCATTCGTGAACTGGAGGAAGAGACCGGCTACGCCTGCGAGCGTGTCCGTCTCGTGCATCGCGGGCCGACCTCGCCCGGAAGCTCCAATGAATTCAACGCGTTCTACGTCGCCGAAGGCCTGCGCCGGATCGGCGACGGCGGGGGGCTGGACAGCGAGGACATCACTGTTCACCGCGTGCCGCTGGCGTCCGCGCACGACTGGCTGGCGGAACAGGCCGGGCGTGGTCTGTACATCGACCCCCGCGCCTACACCGGGATTTACTGGGCCCAGCGGGAGCTGGTCTAGGTGCGCACCGCAGGGGGCGGGTCGGCGGGGTGTGTCACCCGTCTTCCCTAGAGAAACTGCGAGGGCGCGAACACCTTCGCCGCTTCCAGCTGCTTGGCCTGGTTGACCGCACCGAGCAGGATGCGATCGGCCTGCACCGGACCGGCGGCCTTGCACGCGGCGACGTAAAGCCCCTGCGCGAGCATGTGCATGCGGGCGGTGTTGCCCCACTGCACGCCATCCGGCACCGCGCCACGCATCGCAACGGTCGCCATCGCGTCGCCCAGCATGCCGGGCATGCGCCGTTCTTCCAGCGCGGCACGCAATTCGGACAGGAACTGCTGCATGACGGCCGGCCCCAGCACGCGCAATTGCTCGCCGTAGTACTGGACGATCTTGAGGAACACGATTTCGGCCGGTGTGCCCTTGAACTCGACGCGCGGCCTGGTGGGTGACGTGGCCCGGGTGGTGGCTCGCGCGGCAGTGGTGGTTGGTCCCGCCGCTGCCTGGATCATGCCCTTGTAAAGCGCCAGCCGCAGCTCGTGCCGTTCCCGTGCCTCCAGTGCTTGCACCGCCTCGATCTCGTTGACGAACTCGATGAGCGGCACCGACTTCTGGCCGGCGAATTTGCGATCCCATAGATCCAGGGCGCTCTGGACACCGGCCGCGTCCAGCTTGGAGCCCAGGACCTCGCTGATCACCGCGCGCTCACGGCTGTAGCGCGCGTTGTCGTGTGCGGCCATCAGTCGTTCCGACCCGCGTGGGGGAGATCGGTCTGGAACTCGGGGTAGCCGACCTCGGAGTGCTCGGTGAAATCCAGACCGCGTTGCTCGTGGATCGATTCGGCCCGCACCTTCAGCACGACATTGATGCCCGCGAAGCAAAGCCAGGCGAGCGGGAACGCCCACAGGAAGGCCGCGCCGATTCCCAGCAGCT
The DNA here is from genome assembly GCF_964000955.1 of uncultured Abyssibacter sp. NCBI lineage: Bacteria > Pseudomonadati > Pseudomonadota > Gammaproteobacteria > Chromatiales > Oceanococcaceae > Abyssibacter > uncultured Abyssibacter sp. Next base: position 3,574 of record NZ_CAXFCL010000045.1, on the reverse strand, counting down.
GCGTGGTGATCACGCCGGGCTGGAACAGACCCTCGTCCAGGAACAGGCCCGCAGCCAGCGTGCCCCAGGCACCGCAGAACCCGTGGACGGGAATGGCGCCGACGACATCATCCACGCGCAGCTTCAGCAGCAGATCACCTCCGAACACGGCGATCGGCGCGGCGATGAACCCGGTGAGTACCGCGAAGACCGGTTCCATGGAGCCGCAGCCGGCGGTGATGGCCACCAGGCCGGCCAGGGCGCCGTTCACCGAGCTGGTGATCAGCACCGGCCGGCGGAGTGCGGTCAGCAGAATCATCGTGCCGACTACACCGGCGGCGGCCGCGAGGTTGGTGTTGAGCAGCACCTTGCCGATGGACGCGTCGGCCGCCAGCGTGCTCCCGCCGTTGAACCCGAACCAGCCCAGCCACAGGATGAAGACCCCGAGCGCGACGCTGGGCAGGCTGTGTCCGGGGATGTTGCGGACCTCTCCCTTCGGACCGAAGCGCCCCAGGCGCGGCCCCAGCACGATCGCCGCGGCCAGCGCGCACCACCCGCCAATCGAGTGCACAACGGTGGATCCGGCGAAGTCGATGAAGCCGCGCTCGGACAGCCAGCCCGATCCCTCGAAGGCGCTGCCCCAGACCCAGCTGCCGTAGACGGGGTAGATCACGCCGGTGACCGCGACGGCGCCAATGGCGTAGGCCGCGAAACGCATTCGCTCGGCCACGGCGCCGGAAACGATGGTGGCGGCGGTGGCCGCGAACATCATCTGGAAGACCATGAATCCGGCTTCCCCGCCGGTGAGATCGCCGGGCACGAAATGGGTGACGCCAATCCAGCCGCTCGGATTGTCGCCAAACATCAGCCCGAACCCGAGCGCCCAGAATGCCAGCACGCCGACGCAGAGATCGGCGTAGTTCTTCATGATGACGTTGACGGTGTTCTTGGTGCGGACGAATCCGCCTTCGAGCAGCGCGAACCCGGCCTGCATGAAGAACACCAGCGCCGCACTGACGCTGACCCAGATCAGATCGGCAGGGTTTTCAAGCAGCCCCTGGGCACTGGCCGTAGCCGGCAGGGTGAATGCGGCAATGGCGAGACAGCAGGCAAGGCGTTTCATGCGCATGCAATTCCTTCGTAGGCGATCCGTGCTATCGCAACGCAGGTGCAGGCGTGGTCGAGGCGTGTCGAGCGGTGCTCCATCGCCACGGGTGCCGGACCAGCGGGCACCCGTGGCGGTGAAGGCTTGCCGACCAATCCCCGGTATTGGCCGAACCCCCTGAGGGAATCAACGCGTGCTTCCCAAACCGCGGCCTGCGCCGCGATTCCCCGAGCTCTAGAGCTCGGGAGAAACAGCAAGCAATGCCGGGGCCAAGTCGCGATTCCCGAGGTTCAGGCCGCCAGGGTGCCGTCCCGATAGTCGGCCAGCGCCTGTTCGATCTCCTCGCGCGTGTTCATCACGAACGGGCCGTACTGGACGATCGGCTCGTTCAGCGGCTTCGCGGCCAGCAGCAGCAGACGCGTACCGTCGCTTTCCGACAGGATTTCGACACGGTCGCCGTCGCCCAGGAGGCCGGCGGCGCGTCGGGGCAGGACCTTTCCGCCAATGGTCGCTTCGCCCTCGTAGACGTAGGCGAAGGCGTTGTGGCCGGCCGGTATGTCGGCTTCGAAGCGCGAGCCGGCGTCGAGGTGAACGTCCAGCAGCATCGGATCGGTGGTCGCGCGCCGCACGGCACCCTCGACGCGTTGATCCGCGTGCGACCAGCCTCCGGCGATCACGCGGACCCGGCCGCCAGCAAATTCGGCTTCCGGTATATCCCCGGTGGGAATGTCACGGTAGCTCGCCGGCTGCATCTTCTGTCCGGATGGCAGGTTCAGCCACAGCTGGAAGCCGCGCATTCTGCCTTCGGTCTGCTGCGGCATCTCCGAATGGATGATGCCGCGGGCGGCCGTCATCCATTGGACGTCTCCTGGTCCGAGGTCTCCGGTGTTCCCCAGGTGATCCTTGTGCTGCATCCGGCCGTCGAGCATGTAGGTGACGGTCTCGAAACCGCGATGCGGGTGCGAGGGGAAGCCGGCGATGTAGTCGTCCGGGTTGTCGGAGAAGAATTCGTCGAGCATCAGGAACGGGTCATGCCGAAGCGCCTGCGTGGCTCCGAGGCTGCGGCGCAGCTTGACGCCCGCGCCGTCCGAAGCCGGCATCGATGGAATGACGTTGGCCAATTCACGTTCGGACATGGGGTACCTCCAAATGCATCCGGGGTGGAGCGAGAGTTGCGGTGTCAGTGGGATCAGGCGGCGAGTTCGGCAATCGATTCGCGGGCTGATCGCAGCGCGGCGTCGCGACCGTCCGGCCCCATCGCCATGCCCTCGGCGTAGGCGAATTCCACCGCGTCGATGCCGACGAAGTTGAGGAACTCCCGGATATAGGGCGTCTGCGTGTCGCGCGGCGTTCCGACGTAGCGTCCGCCACGGGTCGCGATCACGAATGCCTTCCTGACCGGCAACAGGCCGACCGGGCCATTTTCGGTATAGCGGAACGTGATGCCGGCGCGGGCGACGTGGTCGATGTACGCCTTGAGTGTCGACGGGATGCCGAAGTTGTACATCGGCAACGCGATGACCAGGACGTCGGCGGCCCGCAACTCGGCGATCAGCGCGTCGGACAGCGCCACATCCGCCGCCTGCTCGGGCGTGCGGTCGTCCGCGGGAACGGCGAATGCGGCGAAACGGTCGGCCGTCAGGTGCGGTACGGGCTGGCTGGCGAGATCGCGATGGACCACTGTGGCCGGTCCGTGCCGCCCTTGCCAGGCTTCGATGAACTGCGTTGCCAGCTGCGAGGAACTGGCGGCGTCGGAATGCAGGCTGGTGCTGAGAAAGAGAATCTGTGTCATGACGAGGCTCCGGTGAAGTGCGATGGCAGCCATTAAACAATCATGTAATTAAATAAAAAAGCGCATATACTGGCGTTAATTAATCGAAAAATTGGATTGATTCGTGGCGACGAGAATTTCGCTGGAGCAATGGCGGGCGCTGGTGACGGTGGTCGAGGCAGGGGGCTATGCCCAGGCGGCGGAGCAGCTGCACAAGAGTCAGTCGGCGGTTAGCTATGCGATTCAGAAGCTCGAGCGCACGCTGGACGTTCAGGTGTTTCGGGTGATGGGGCGCAAGGCGGAACTGACGGAGGTCGGTGCGTCATTGCTGCGGCGGGCACGCGCTCTGCTGGACGATGCCGAACAGCTTGAGGCAGGGGCGTGCAAGCTGGCCGCCGGTGTGGAACCCACGCTGCGTCTGGCCGTGGAGGTGATTTTTCCGACCTGGTTGTTGCTTGAGTGCTTCGAGGTTTTCGCGCGGCGCTTTCCGGAGACGCATCTCGAGCTGGAGGAATCCGTACTTGGCGGCACTGACGAGGCGATTCTCTCCCGTCGCGTTGACCTGGCGATCTCGCCGAGCGTGCCGGTGGGATTCGCCGGCGAGCCGCTGCTCGAGGTTCGCTTCATCCCCGTCGCGCATCCGGACCATCCGCTCCATCGCCTGGGGCGCTCCGTGGACTATCGGGATTTGCGACGTCATCGCCAACTGGTGATTCGCG
>NZ_CAXFCL010000044.1:0-7931 GCF_964000955.1 uncultured Abyssibacter sp. | reverse complement strand
GTCATGGTGATCTGATCCGGGCTATCGTCGAGCGCTTCGAGTCGCGTTTCGATCCGGACCGCGAGCGCCCGGACTCAGGTGATGGCGCGCCGGACTCCGAGCTGCTGGCCGGGCTGGATGCGCTGGAAAGCCTGGATGCGGATCGGCTGCTGCGCGGTTGTCTGGCGATCGTCGACGCCTGCCTGCGGACCAACTACTACCAGCAGGACGCGGATGGTCAGCCCAAGGCCTGGATCGCGCTCAAGCTGGATCCGGGCCGCATTCCCGAACTGCCGAAGCCGCTGCCGGCGATTGAGACCTTCGTTTACGCGCCGGATGTCGAGGGCGTGCACCTGCGTGGTGGCATGGTCGCGCGTGGCGGCCTGCGCTGGTCGGACCGGCGCGAGGACTTCCGCACCGAGGTGCTGGGGCTGATGAAGGCGCAGATGGTCAAGAACGCCGTCATCGTCCCGGTGGGCGCCAAGGGTGGTTTCGTCGTCAAGCGGCGCACCGCGGCGGGCGACCGCGAGGCCTGGCAGCAGGCCGGCGTTGCCTGCTACCGGACGTTCATCCGGGGCCTGCTCGACATCACCGACAACCGGGTCGGTGACGACATCATCAAGCCGGATCGCGTGGTCTGCAGAGACGGTGACGATCCGTATCTGGTGGTCGCCGCGGACAAGGGAACGGCAACGTTCTCCGACATCGCCAACGGCATTGCCGAGGACTATGGCTTCTGGCTTGGGGATGCCTTCGCCTCCGGCGGCAAGGCTGGCTACGACCACAAGAAAATGGGCATCACCGCGCGGTCGGCCTGGGAGTCGGTCAAGCGTCATTTTCGCGAAATGGGTCACGACACCCAGCGCGAACCGTTCACCGTGGTCGGGATTGGTGACATGTCTGGCGATGTGTTCGGTAACGGGATGCTGCTGTCGGAACAGATCCGGTTGGTTGGCGCGTTCAACCATCTGCACATCTTCATTGACCCCGATCCCGATCCGGCCCTGGGCTTCGCCGAGCGCAAGCGTCTGTTCGAGATGGGGCGGTCGAGCTGGTCGGATTACGATCCGGACCGGATCTCCGCGGGCGGCGGCGTGTTCGAGCGCAGCGCCAAGCGCATCGAGCTCAATGACGCCATCCGCGGGTGTCTGGGGATCGATGATGACGCCTTGCGACCGGACGACCTGATCCGGGCCATGCTCCGGGCACCGGTGGACCTGCTGTGGAACGGCGGGATTGGCACATACGTCAGGGCTTCCGGCGAGGCCAACGCCGAGGTCGGCGATCGCGCCAACGACGCGTTGCGCATCACCGCCCGGGAGCTGCGCTGCAAGGTCGTGGGCGAGGGCGGGAATCTCGGTCTGACCCAGCGCAGCCGGATCGAATTCGCGCTGAACGGCGGACGCCTGAATACCGATGCCATCGACAATGTCGGCGGGGTCGCGTCCTCCGACCGCGAGGTCAACATCAAGATCCCGCTGAACGAGGCATTGCGGGACGGATCGCTGGACGCATCTCACCGCAACACCTGGCTGGCCGAGGCGACGGATGCGGTTGCCGACGCGGTGCTGGAGGATGCGTACCAGCAGGGGCGTGCGATCTCGATGATGGCCGCCCGAGCCGCCGGCCGGCTCGACGAGCATGCCCACCTGATCCGAACACTGGAGCGCCGCGGGCTGCTCGATCGGTCCATCGAATTCCTCCCCGGCGAGGACGAGATCGCCGAGCGCAGAAACCAGGGCATCGGTTTGATGCGGCCCGAGCTGGCGGTCCTGCTGGCCTACAGCAAGATTGCGCTGTTCCAGACCCTGCTCGACAGCGATCTGCCGGATGATCCGGGGCTGGAACCGGTACTGACCGATTATTTTCCCGATGTGCTGCGCAGCCAGCGGCCCGGCGCCTTTGCCCGGCACCGGCTGCGCCGCGAGCTGATCGCCACCCAGGTGACCAATCATCTGGTCGACACCATGGGCATGGTGTTTCCGCATCGGGTCAGCGCGGAGCAGGGCGTGTCAATGCCCGCGGTGGCGCGCGCGTTCGTGGTTGCCAGTCGCGTGCTGCGCTCCGATGCCTATTTCGAGGACATCGAGGCGCTGGACGGCCAGCTCTCCGCTGATGTCCAGTACGAGCTGATGGGGCGCATCACCGGCCTGATCAAGCACGCCTGCACGGTGTTCCTGCTGCATCCGGACCGCGCCGCGCTCATCCAGGACCAGGTGGACGACTACCGTCATGACCTGGAGGCGATCGAGGCGGCATTGCCGGATCTGCTGTCCGACGACTACCGGGCGGACTGGGACTCGGCCACCCGGCTCTGGCAGGACGATGGTGTCCCCGAGGCGCTGGCGCAGCGCGTGGCGAGCACACGGGTGCTGGGGCCGGCGCTGGACATCTCCACTCTGCGGCAGTCCACCGGGCGGCCGCTGGAACTGGTGGCCCGCACGTTCTTCCACGTGGGCGAGGCGTTTTCCATGCTGTGGATGCATCGGGCGATCAACGGCCTGGAGGTCGCCGGGCGCTGGCCGGCCCTGGCTCGGGCCACGCTACGGGGCGACGCCTATCGGCTGCATGGCCTGATCGCCGGGCAGGTGCTCCGCGAGTCCGGTGATGATCCCGAGACGCTGTTCGCCGCGTGGTTCGCGAGACGCGAGGAGCCGGTCCGGTTCGCACTCCAGCGCATCGGCGAGATTCGCGAAAGCTCCGACGCCGCCGATTTCCTGGGGTTGTCGGTCGCGGTGAGGGAACTGCGCAAGCTGCGGCTGCTGGAGCAGTAGATCCGCACCTGCCGGCTCAGCCGAGGTGCGGCAGCTCCAGGTAGTCGCGGGTCTGCATTTCGGTGAGCCGGCTGTAGGTGCGCTGGAACTCGAAGCGCAGCCGTTCGCCGACATATAGCGATTCCACCGGTGCGTCGGCCTGGATCACCAGCTTCACGCGCCGGTCGTAGCATTCGTCGACCAGATTGATGAAGCGCCGCGTCTCGTTCTCCAGTTCGCGCGTGAGTTGCGGAACGCCGGTGAGCACCAGCCACTGGTAGAGATGGGCCAGTTCGATGTAGTCGTCGGAGCCGCGTGGTCCGGTGCAAAGCGTGTCGAAGGTGAACCAGGCGGCGCCGTCGCCAGCGGCCTCGGCGCGCAGGCGGCGGTCGTTGATGTCCAGTTCGGGCTGGCTGACCGCGTCTGGCTCCACGCGTTTGAACAGGGTCCGCACCGTGGCCAGGTCATCACCGGTTACGTAGAACGTGAGCTGCTCCAGGTCGCGCAGGCGGTAGTCCGTGGCGCCATCCACCGCGACGATGTCGCAATGGCGCTGGATGCGTTCGATGGCCGGCAGGAATCGCGCCCGTTGCAGGCCGTTGCGGTACAGCATGTCCGGCGCGCAGTTCGAGGTCGCGACCAGCGTGACGCCGCGTTCGAACAGGGCCTCGGTCAGCCGGCCGAGAATCATCGCGTCGGCGATGTCCGAGACGTAGAACTCGTCAAAGCAGAGCACCCGGGCCGACTGCGCCAGGTCTTCGGCGATCGGTTCCAGTGGGTCGCTGCGATCGGCGTACCGCGTGCGGCGCTGGTGAACGTCACGCATGAAGCGGTGAAAGTGGGTGCGCCGCTTGCGCTCGAAGGGCAGGTCCGCGAAGAACGCATCCATCAGCCAGGTCTTGCCCCGGCCGACACCACCCCACAGGTAGGCGCCGCGCACCGGTGGCCAGCGTGTCATCCGGGTCGGCAGCCAGCGCAGCGCGAAGCCGGACTTGGGCGGGTAGGCCAGCAGTTCGCGGTAGACCCGCTCCAGCACGTCGACGGCGCGCGCCTGGGCCGCGTCCGGTTCGAAATCACCGGTGGCGAGCGCGGCGTCGTAGCGGGCCCTGGGTCCGTCGCTCATGCCGCCGCCGTGTCGGGTTCGCCGCAGCGTTCGAGGATCAGCCGCCGGCTGGTGTCCAGCAGTCGGCGGGCGTCTTCGCGGGTCCGTCCCTCCGCATGCAATGGCGGCAGTGCCGACACGTCGATGTGGCTGTGCGCGGGCAGCTTGGCGCGGTCCGGAAACAGCGTGCGCGTGCCGCGCATGACCAGGGGCACCAGCGGAACCTGCGCCTTGCAGGCGAGCAGATAGGCGCCGATCTTGAACGGCAGCAGTCCGGGCTCGGGGCGAATCGTGCCTTCCGGGAACATGGCGACGGAGCGACCGGCCGCGAGCTGGCGCATCAGGACCCGGATGGTTCTCGAGCCGGAGCGGGCATCGGCGCGGTCCATCCAGATCACCCCGACCCGCTCCAGCATGAAGCCGAACAGCGGTGTGCGCCGGGATTCGGCGCGCACGACAAAGGTATAGCGCGACGGCAGCAGCGCGAACAGGATCAGGCCATCGAGCTGACTGGAGTGGTTGCAGACGCAGATCGCGGGGGAGGTGGGTAGTCGGTCCAGGCCGTCGGTCCGGATGCGCACGCCGATCAGCATCAGCGCGCAGCGCATGGCCCGCTGGCCGGCGTGCCGGCGCTGGCGTTCGCGCGGCAGCACGGCCAGCGGCAACGCCGTCAGCAGGGCAACCAGCAGAAAGATCACCAGGGCGAACAGGCCGTAGGCGGTGCGCAGAACAGTCGGCATGCCCGAATTATAAGCGCCGATCCCCCGGTCGCAGGACGGTTGTGCCGGCCACGACTTATCATGGCCCGATGACCGCCGCCGCAACCATCGCGACCGAGGACGCCGCGCTCGTCGACCGGTTCATCGACATGCTGTGGATGGAGCGCGGGTTGTCGGACCTGACGCTCACCGCCTACCGCGGTGATCTGGAAGGTGCCGCACGCCAGTTTCGGCGGCAGGGGACCAGCCTGCGGGGCGCCGACGTGGCGACGATCCAGGCCTATCTCGGCCAGCGTCTGGCCGCTGGGAACAAGCCCAGAACCACGGCGCGCATGCTGTCCAGCCTGCGCCGTTTCTACCGTTACCTGGTGCGGGAGGGGGTGATCCGGGATGACCCGACCGCGCTGATCCAGTCCCCGCGGCTGGGCCGACCGCTGCCGAAAACGCTGACCGAGCAGGATGTGGATCGCCTCCTCGCCGCGGCGCCGGTCGATACGGCGCTGGGGCTGCGTGATCGCGCCATGCTGGAGACGCTTTACGCCAGCGGGCTGCGCGTGTCCGAACTGGTCGGGCTGCAGCTGCACGAAGTGAATTTGCGCCACGGGCTGGTGCGCGTGACCGGCAAGGGCGGGCGTGAAAGGCTGGTACCCCTGGGTGAGAACGCCGCGGACTGGGTGCAGCGCTACCTGCGCGAGGCAAGGGGCGAACTGATCGGTGCGCGGAGCAGTGATGCGCTGTTCGTCACCGCGCGGGGTGGCGAGATGACGCGACAGAACTTCTGGCGGATGATCAAGCAGCGGGCGACCCGGGCCGGCATTCGGACATCGATCTCGCCGCACACGCTGCGGCATGCCTTCGCCACCCATCTGCTCAACCACGGCGCCGATCTTCGCGCGGTCCAGATGTTGCTGGGTCACGCAGACTTGTCGACCACGCAGATTTATACTCATGTGGCCAAGGCGAGGCTCGCCGAGTTGCACGCGCTTCATCACCCCCGCGGCTAGCCGCCGGTGAACGGGGTCGATACGAGGCGGTCCTACACACGAATCCATTGCGTTGAAATTCATGAAGACACGACTGCCCCTGGGCATTGTTACCCTGCTCGCACTGAGCCTGGCCGCCGGCTGTGGCGAGGCGGGTCAGAACAAATACACCGCCAAGGCGGAAGTCGAGCCGAAGGACAAGGCCGAACCGGTTGCGTCGGCGGAGACGCCGGACGGCGCTCCCGACCTTGGCCTGCTGACCTCGGTGTACCCGGGCCTGGATACGGATACGTTGCGTGATACCGGAGCCGGCGGTCTGTGGGAGGTCAACCAGGGCACGGCCTATGGCTATCTGACCCCCGATGGGCGCTACCTGATCCAGGGTGATCTGGTCGACCTGGAAACCGGTCAATCCCTGACCGAGCTGCGACGCAACGAGTCGCGTCTGGCGATCATCGACCAGATCGGCGAAGGGCAGATGATCACCTTCGCACCCGAAGGTGAGACCAGGCACGAGATGTACGTGTTCACCGACGTGGATTGCGGATACTGCCGCAAGTTGCACCGCGAGCTGGATGACTACCTGTCCAAGGGCATCGCGATCCACTACCTGTTCTACCCGCGCAGCGGGCCGGGTTCGGCGTCGTTCAAGACCGCCGAGTCGGTCTGGTGCGCCGATGATCGTCAGGCCGCGTTGACGCGCGCCAAGGCCAATCAGTCGATCGAGCCGAAGCAGTGCGACAACCCGATCATGGCGCAGTACATCGCCGGTCAGGAGGTCGGGTTGCGTGGCACGCCGCTGATCCTGCTGGCGGACGGTACCGCGATCAACGGCTACATGCCGGCGGACCGGGTCGAGCAGCGCATGCTGGCCGAGGGGCTCTGAGCGCCGCCGACGGATACGAAAAAGCCCGGTTTTGACCGGGCTTTTTTCTTGTGTCACGAGCCGCGTCAGCGCTCCAGCAATTCCAGCTTGCCGGGCTTGCCGTCCCAGTCGGTGGCATCGGCCGGCGGGTCCTTCTGCTCGGTGATCACCGGCCAGGATTGCGACAGCTCGGCGTTCAGTTCGAGGAAATGCGCCTGATCCTCCGGCAGATCATCCTCGGCGTAGATGGCCTCCGCGGGGCACTCGGGTTCGCAGAGGGTGCAGTCGATGCACTCCTCCGGGTCGATCACGAGGAAGTTGGGGCCTTCGTGAAAACAATCCACCGGGCACACCTCAACACAGTCGGTGTACTTGCACTTGATGCAGTTTTCGGTGACGACGAAGGTCATGCGGGGCTTCTCCGGATCACAAAACGGGGCGGTATGGTACCGGATCAGCACGGTTTGCGGGTGGGTCGACGAATCGTTTTCGTCAACGGGCCCGTCTGAGTCAGATCGGCGCCACCGGTTTCCACATAGTGTTGCAGGGTCACCTGCATGGTCGGAAAGGCCAGCTCGTCCCAGGGGATCCGGTCGGGCGTGACCAGCTCGGTCTCCAGACTCTCCGGTCCCGGGGCATGCCGTCCGCCTACCAGCGTGCCCCGGTAGATGAGGTACAGCTGGCTGATCTGCGGAACGTCCAACACCGCGTAAAGGCTGAGGTCGGTGACCTCGGCGCGGGCCTCCTCCACGGTTTCGCGGGCCGCGCCGGCGGCGGCGGTCTCCTCGCGCTCCATGAATCCCGCGGGCAGCGTCCACAGGCCGTAGCGGGGTTCGATCGCCCGCTTGCAGATCAGGATCTGCCCCTCCCATTCGGCCAGGCAACCGACGATGATCTTCGGGTTGATGTAGTGCACCGTGCCGCAGTTGTCGCAGACATGGCGGGGCAGGCTGTCGTCGTCAGGGACCCGGAAATCCACCGGGTGGGAGCATTGGCTGCAGTAGTTCATCCGATTTCCGCCCGGCTGAGGGAATCCACGATCCAGACGTCGTCTCCGATTTGGAGTGTGGCTGCGACCGTCAGGATGTCACGTGGGTGCATGCGGATGCATCCGCGACTGACCGCCCTGCCGATCGAGTCCGGCGCGTTGGTGCCGTGGATGCCGATGGACTGACCCAGGGCGATGAAATGACTGCCCAGCGGGTTCGAGGGCCCGGGCGGCACGCGTCTGGGCAGGGATTCGCCGCGCTTCGCGGCGTCGCGATGCATCGCGGGTGTTGGATACCACGCCGGGTTCGGCGTCACGGCCAGCACGGTTCGTGTCCCGACGGGTGTGGCGTGCCCGCGTCGTCCCACCGCCACCGGATAGGCGCGCACGCCATCCGGTGTCTTCAGCCAGAGCATGCGGTCATCGCGCACTATCAGGGCGCGGCTGGTCGAGTGCCGCCATCGGTCAAGGCTTGCCGGCAGCGGCCGCCCGGAGGTGACACGCCGGCTGCGTGGAACGGTTTCGGGCCGGTCCACCGGCGG
>NZ_CAXFCL010000043.1:0-4637 GCF_964000955.1 uncultured Abyssibacter sp. | reverse complement strand
GCTCGCGGTGGCCTACGGGTCCAGCATTGGCGGCATGGGGACTCCCATCGGCTCGCCGCCGAACCTCGTGTTCCTGGAGGTTTACCGCACCACCACGGGCGTTGCGATGAGCTTCGTGGAATACATGACCATCGCACTACCGGCGGTGATCCTGCTGCTGCCGCTCGCCGCGCTGTGGCTCACCCGCCGGGTGACGTCCACCGAACCGGTCAACCTGCCGGAGACCGGCCGCTGGGCCGTGGACGAGCGCCGGGTGATGATCATCTTCGCGTTGACCGCACTGGCATGGATCACCCGCGGCGACCCCTTCGGAGGCTGGAGCCAGTGGTTCGGCCTGCACACCGCCAACGATGCCAGCGTCGCGCTGGTGGCGGCGGTCGCCCTGTTCCTTGTACCCAACGGTCGCGGCAGTCGTTTGCTGGACTGGGAATCCGCGGCCTCGATCCCCTGGGGCATGCTGATCCTGTTCGCCGGCGACATCGTCATCGCCAAGGCGTTCTCCGCCTCCGGCCTGAGCACGGCGATCGGCGACCTGCTGGCGGGCGTGGGTGCGCTGCCCGTCGTGCTGTTGCTCCTGATGATCTGCCTGGGCGTCACCTTTCTCACCGAGGTCAACAGCAACACCGCGACGGCGGTGCTGCTGATGCCCATCCTCGCCGCCGCGGCGCTCGCGAACGAGCTCGACCCGCGTCTTCTGATGGTCCCGGCCGCGCTGTCGGCAACCTGTGCCTTCATGCTTCCGGTCGCCACTCCGCCGAATGCCGTGGTGTTCGGCAGCGGTTCGATTCGCGTCCAGACCATGATTCGCGAAGGCTTCGCGCTCAACCTGATTGGCGCGCTGGTGATCACCACGGTGTGCTACCTGCGGCTGGCCTAGGGAAACACTGGTCGAGCCCGCGGGCCGAATATGTGAGGATGCGCAGGTCTCCTCCTCGCCAAAACCACGCAACGCCCATGCTGAGAGTCGCCCTCACCCTCGAAGGCCGCACCATCGACGACATCGACAAGGCCCTGGACGAAGCCAGGCGACAAATTCTCAACGGTGACCGCACCGGCGCCGATGCCAGCGAGGATGGCGCCTACAAGTTTCAGGTTACCGGACAGGAGAATTCCTGATGTCCAGCTCCAACCGCCCCGCGAACGTCGAGGCATTTCGCGAGGCCGTCGTCACGCGCCGCTCCGTGCGCCAGTTCACCGAGGAGCCCATCCCCGAGGCCGTTCTGCAGGACTGCCTGGACATGGCCCTGCTGGCACCGAACAGCTCGAATCTGCAGATGTGGAACTTCTACCGCATCACCTCAGCGGACAAGCGGGAGCAGATGGCGAAAGCCTGCATGAGCCAGAAGGCGGCGAAAACCGCCGCGGAACTGATTGTCTGCACCGGCCATACGAGGAACTGGCGCAAGCACGCGAAGGAAATCCTGAACCAGTGGCCCGGCGACCAGCCGCCCAAGGTCGTCCAGCAGTACTACGGCGGACTCACGCAGTTCATGTACGGCATGGTGCCCATGGACATGCTGGGATTCGGCGCGCGGGCGAAGAAGGGACTGCGCGACTCCATCGGTCTAGTCCGGCCGATGATGCGCACGCCCAATACCGAAGCCGACATGGAGCTATGGGCGGCCAAATCCGTCGCGCTGGCCTGCGAGAACCTCATGCTGGCGCTGCGCGCCTACGGATTCGACAGCTGCCCGATGGAGGGCTTTGACGAGCAGCGCGTCAGAAAGCTCTGCGGTTACGGGCGCCATGAGTTCACCGTCATGGTGATCGCCGCCGGGCGGCGACACCCGAAGGGGATCTACCACGAGCGCATGCGGTTTGACCGCGACCGGTTCATCCACGAAGTCTGATTCCAGGGTTCGGACCCGAGCATCGATTGTTGTTGCCTATTGAACAGTGGATGACATTCAATTTCTCAGATGGCGATATTGCGCGTAACGTCGATCCTGAAATCACAGACGGAGTCACTCGATGAGCATGTTGATGCAATGGCTGCGCGCGTTGTTCGGCCAACCGGAGCCTGAACTCGTACCGATCCCGGTACGTTGCAACTTCGACAACAACTACTACGGTGACCGGGTCTGCGACGCCGAGCGGCGACGGCGTGAGCTTGGCCGGACGCGCTAACGCGGTCCCGGTGGTCACCGCCGACTCGCGGGACCGTCTCGCCGTCGCATGAAACCGCCGTGGGAGCATGAGGACGTCAAGGCTGCGTTTCCGCCCTACACGGTCGTGCCCCTTGGCCAGAGCGTACGACGGATCACCGCGCCGAATCCGGGGCCGCTGACCGGGCCCGGGACAAACACCTACCTGATTGGTGACGATCGCGTCGCGGTCGTCGACCCCGGCGTTCGCGACCCCCGCCACCTTGATGCCATTCTCCAGGCCACCGACGGCCGGATCGAATGGATTCTGCTGACCCACACCCATCCGGATCATTCGCCGGGCGCACGAGAACTGGCCGAACGCACCGGCGCCCGCGTCCACTCGCATCCGGCCGAGTTGCAAGGCGTTCGCGACGCCAGCTTCCGGCCCGATCTGCTGCTGGACGAAGGCGACCGGCTCGACTGCGGCGACTTCACCCTGCGCTGCCTGCACACGCCGGGACATGCGACCAACCACCTATGTTTCCTGGTGGAGGGTACCGGGGACCTGATCGCCGGCGATCAGTTCATGGATGGCGCCACCGTCGTCATCGCCCCACCCGACGGCAACATGTCGGACTACTTCGCGTCGCTGGAGCGGCTGAAGCATGAACCCATCGAGCGCATCCTGCCGGCGCACGGCAACCCGCTGAGCCCGCCCGCCTCGGTGATCGAAGGCGTGATCGCCCACCGTCTGAAGCGGGAACGCAAGGTCATCGACGCGCTCGCGTCGCTGGAAGACCTGGTCACGATGCAGGAACTGCTGCCCGTGGCCTATGACGATGTGCCGGAAATGCTGCACCCGTTGGCTGCACGCAGCCTGCAGGCGCATCTGGACAAACTGGTCACCGACGGAACCGCGCAAACGCGCGATGGCTGCTGGCAGCTGACCTGAGCGCTCGCCGCGCGAAGAACGGCGACATCGCGATTCGCATCCGCGTCGAGCGGAGCCGATTCGGTCTTCCGGCCAACATCGACCATAATCCCGGTCTGGTGTCAGGGGAATGCTCCATGCAATCGGCACGGGGACACAACGACGGTCCGCTGCAACATGCTCAGACCGAAACGATCCGAATGGCCTTGATTGGCGCGGCTGATGCATCCATCGCCTGCCCATCCACCACAGCGATCGTCCCTTGATTACCGCACGCAAGGTTCGCCTCAGCTTCACCGACTCGCTGAAGATTCTCGGCCCGTACGTCTACGAGAACTTCGTCGAGCAGCTGAAGACGATCTGGTTCATCGTCGCCTATCTGCTGCTGTTCCAGATCCTGGTGCTGGGCCTGCCCATCGTGCACGCACTGATGATCGGCGTGGGTATTGGCATCGTCGCATTCGGGCTGATGTTCTTCATGGAAGGGCTGCGGCTGGGGCTGATGCCGCTGGGCGAGACGATTGGCGCGATTCTGCCGCGCAATTCTTCGCTGCCAATCATTCTGGGCTTCGCGTTCCTGCTCGGCATCGGCGCCACCTTCGCCGAACCGGCGATCGCCGTGCTGCGCAGCGCGGGTGCCGGGGTGCAACCCGAGCAGGCGCCGCTGCTCTACAGCCTGCTCAACGACTTCGCCAACCAGCTGGTCACCGTCGTCGGCATCGGTGTCGGCATCGCCGTGCTGCTGGGGATTCTGCGCTTCTTCCTCGGCTGGTCGCTGAAGCTGTTCATCATTCCCCTGATCACGCTGCTCTGCGGACTCACGCTCTACGCCCACTCCCACGACATGCTGCAACCGGTGCTGGGGCTGGCCTGGGACTGCGGCGCGGTCACCACGGGGCCGGTGACTGTCCCGCTGGTCCTGGCGCTGGGCATCGGTGTCTGCCGCATCGTCGGCGATGGCGACGCGGGCAATGCGGGTTTCGGCATCGTCACGCTGGCGTCCCTGTTTCCGGTGCTCGCGGTGCTGATGCTGGCAATGTGGCACGTACAACAGGACGACTACTACGGCCAGCCGAACTACGCCGGAACGCCGGTGGTGCAGCAGGCCGCACCTGCCCCCGAACGGACCACGCCCAAGGCCCGCCCGGAAGGCTTTACCAAGGACGAGTTCGACCGTTTCCTGCGCAACGGTGTCCCGTCCAGCGATTACGAACTGAAGTTCGCGGGCGGCAGCCCGCAGCTGATTGAAGGGCGAATCGTCCTGGACGATTCCACGCTAATCCTGGAGAAGCGTCAGGCGCTTCAGGCCAAGGTCGTGTCAAAGGCGGTCTGGGACCCTTCCGTCGCGTTCTTCGAGGAGCTCCGCGCCGGGGCGCTGGCCGCGCTGCGCGCTATCGTGCCGCTGTGCCTGTTCCTGCTGATCACGCTGCGTCTGGTGCTACCCGAGCGGTTGCGCAACCGCGATGAAATCTTCATCGGCATCAGTTTCGCGGTAATCGGCATGAGCCTGTTCATCCTCGGCATCACGCTGGGTTTGACGCCGCTGGGCGCGCAGCTCGGCAGCAACGTCCCGCTCAGCTTCGCGACGCTGACGCCGTGGGGTGCCGAGGGGCTGCGCG
>NZ_CAXFCL010000042.1:0-3889 GCF_964000955.1 uncultured Abyssibacter sp. | reverse complement strand
CGCGCAGCCCGGCCGCGTGGCCCGGACCCGCGCGCTGACCCGGTCACGGGCGACCCGCTGATGCCCGCGACGGAACCGCCACGACTCGTGCGTTGCCCGCATTGCGGCCAGCGCACCAAGGCAACGCCCGAAAACCCATGGCGACCGTTTTGCAGCCGGCGCTGCAAGCTCATCGACCTCGGCGCCTGGTTCGAGGAGGAACATCGGATCCCGGGCAACGAGCCCGAGCTTCCGCCAGAACGGGACGACTGAACCCGCCCGGCCCGTCCGCCGCAGCGCTGACCAGCGGTGCCGTCAGTTCCAGAACCCGCGGATCCCGGCTACACCCGTTGCGCCCGCCCAGCGGGCCGCATCCAGATCCGCCGGGACCAGGCCGCCAATCGCGTACGCCGGCAAACCCGCCGGATCGATTAGTGCACGCCAGCGTAGCCAACGCATCGGCGCCCGGCCCGGATGTGACGGGGTCGGGCGCACGGAACCGACAACCAGTGCATCGACCCCAGCGGCAAGCGCCGCATCACGTTCGGCTTCGCCATGACAGGATGCGATACGCCAACGCGCCCAAGCAGGCCTGCTGACAGCGCAGCCGGGAAGGGCACGGTGCGGCAGGTGCCAGACCAGCGCGCCCGCGGGCAAGTCAGCGTCCCAGTCGAGTCCGGGCCGATCCACCGCGAGCATCGGACCATCCTGCCTCCAGAGCGCCAGCACCAGCGCGCGATACTGCGCGTCGTCCAGCGACGGCAGCCGCAGCCGCACGAGCCAGTCGTCGGGAATGGCGGGCCAGTGCGTCTTGAGCGCTTCGATCCGCATGTCCGGAGGCGTGAATGCATACCGCGAGGGCAGCTCCAGCGCCGCCACGATCGGGCGATCGGCCTCCAGCAGGCCGGCACCGGACAGCTCGGGGACGTCCAGCCAGCGGATCGCCTGCCCTTCGCGTCCTACCGGCTCGCCACCCCAGTCGTCGACCAGCCAGGTGTCCAGCAGCACCTCGCGATCCGGATAGCGGTGCCGCAGCCGGATCAGCGGCCGGCGCCGACGCACCTCGATTCCGAGTTCTTCGGCCAGTTCACGGCGCAATGCAGCCTGCACGGACTCTCCGGGCTCGCACTTGCCGCCCGGGAACTCCCATTGACCGGCGCCGGGCTTGCCGGCCCGCCGCTGGCTGATCAGCACCTGCCGACCGCGCCGGAGCACCCCCACGGCGATGTGCAGGGTCACGTCCGGTATTCGGCGTTGATGCGTACGTAGTCGTGTCCGAGATCGCAGGTCCAGATGGTCGCGTCGCTACCCCCGCGTCCGAGGTCGATGGTCACCATGAACGCGTCCCGCCGCATGACCTCGGACGCGTCGGATTCCTGATAACCCTCCGCCGGTTCGCCGCCGACCAGCACCCGGACATCGTCAATCATCAGATCCACATCCTCGATCTTCAGACCTTCCAGACCGCTGCGACCCACGGCGGCGAGCACGCGCCCCCAGTTGGGATCGCTGGCGAACCAGGCCGTCTTGACCAACGGCGAATGCGCGATGGTGAAGGCCACCTTGCGCGCCTCTTCGCCTGATCGGGCGCCGCGGACACGAACGGTGACGAACTTGCTGGCGCCCTCTCCGTCCCGGACCATCGCCTGGGCCAGATGCTGGCAGACCTCGATGATGGCGTCGCGGCAGGCGCGATAGGCGACGGTACCGATCTCGATCAATTCGCCCGACCCGGTCGCCGCCAGGGCGCAGGCATCGTTGGTGGACGTATCGCCATCCACGGTGATGCAGTGAAAGCTTGCGTCGACGGCTCTGGCGAGAATCTGCTCCACGGCCGCCTGGGACAGCGGCGCGTCGGTCGCGACGAAGGCCAGCATCGTCGCCATGTCCGGACGGATCATGCCCGCGCCCTTGCCGATCCCGGTCACCGTGTAGCGGGCGCCGGGCACATCGATGGTCCGGCTGACGCCCTTCGGCACCGAATCCGTCGTCATGATCGCCCGCGCCGCGGTCAACCAGCCGTCTTCGGTGAGACGATGTTGCAGTTCGGGAACCGTGGCCTCGATGCGCTCGACCGGCAGCGCCTCGCCGATGACGCCGGTGGAAAACGGCCAGACCGCCTCCGCCGCGCAGGACAATGATGCGGCCACGGCGGAGCAGCTGCGACGCACCGCCAGCACACCGGGCGAGCCGGTTCCGGCGTTGGCGTTTCCGCTGTTGATGATCCAGGCGCGTGATTGCGCGACGCGCCCCCGGTGTTCGCGGCAGATCCGCACGGGTGCCGCGGCAAACGCATTGTTGGTCAGCGCCACCGCGGACCGTGAGCCGGGCGCCAGCTCGATCAGCAGCAGATCGTCACGACCACGGTAACGAATGCCGGCGGCGCCGGCGGCAAGGCGAACACCGCCGACGGGCAGCAGCGCATCCGGTGCCGTCAGACCAACGGCCAAGACCGTACCCTGATCACGCTGGATGCCCGCCCTCGGTGAATTCGCAGCATTGCGGCCCTAGGAGACCCGCCCGTGGCATTGCTTGTACTTCTTGCCGGACCCGCAGGGACAGGGCTCGTTGCGCCCAATCTTGCGTTCACCACGCTCGAAGGTTTCCGGCTGTGGCGGCGCGGCCGGACGCTGTCCGGGACCGGCCTGAATCCGCCGTCCCGCCGCCGGCGCAGCGTCAGCGACCGGTTCCTCGCCGCCACCGGCGAGCGCGCTGCTCGCCTCGGCATGGCTGGCCTGGCCACGTGCCTGCAAGGCCTCGGCCTGTGCGCGGCGCTGGGCTTCCACCGCCTCGACATCAGCCTCGGCCTGGACGCGCACCTTGGACAGGGTTGCGATGACCTCATGCTTGAGTCGCGCGAGCAGGTCGTTGAACAGCTGGAACGCTTCGCGCTTGTACTCCTGCTTGGGATCCTTCTGCGCATAGGCACGCAGGTTGATGCCCTGCCGCAAATAGTCCATCGCAGCCAGATGCTCACGCCACAGGCGATCGAGCGTCTGCAGCATCACCGCCTTTTCGAAATGCTGGATGACACTTTCGCCGGCACGCTGCTTCTTGTCCGCGTAGGAGGCTGCCAGCAGCTCGTTCACGCGACGCCGCACGCCGACATCGTCCAGCGAGGCATCATCCTCCAGCCACTTGGCGATGTCTTCGTCGACACCGAACTCGGCGCGCAGCGCCTCGCTCAAGCCCTTGATATCCCACAGCTCCTCTGGCGAACCAGGGGGCAGGTAGGCCTGAACCACGCCGGAGACGACATCGGGCCGGATGGTGTCGATCAGGGCCGAAATCTCGTCGGCGGCCATCAGCTCGTTGCGCTGCGAGTAAATGACCTTGCGTTGATCGTTGGCGACGTTGTCGTACTCGAGCAAGTGCTTGCGGATGTCGAAGTTGTGCGACTCCACCTTGCGCTGGGCGGTCTCGATGGACCGGGACACCCAGCGATGCTCGATCGCCTCGCCCTCCTCCATGCCGAGCCGCTGCAGCATCGCGCGCATCCGCGGCGGTGTGAAGATCCGCATCAGCGTATCTTCCAGCGACAGGTAGAAGCGGGTCAGACCGGGGTCGCCCTGGCGGCCGGAGCGGCCTCGCAGCTGATTGTCGATGCGGCGTGATTCGTGGCGTTCCGTGCCGATGACATGCAGGCCACCAGCCTCACGGACCTGCTGTTCATCCCGTTTCACCACAGCATCAAACTCACCCTTGACCCGGGCAATGGCCTGCCGCAGGGCCTGAATTTGGGGGTCATCGGTGGGGGCTTTCTCAGCTGCCGTGGCGATGCGTTCCTCCAATTCGATCAAGCTGAGGGCCCGATCACCCCAGGCTTTCACCAAATCACGAGCCAGCTGTGCCAAGGCCTGATCGGTATCATCGGTGAGAACACAGGGGTACAGGCTGTCGCGACTCGGGG
>NZ_CAXFCL010000041.1:0-15966 GCF_964000955.1 uncultured Abyssibacter sp. | reverse complement strand
TTCAGCGGCTCGATGGTCGCGTGCTCGCAGAACGGCGTGTTGTACGTCGCCTCGACGGTTTGCGCCGGCTCCACGCTGTCCACGTCGCCGGCTTCCCAGACCTTGCGGCCGGCCTTGCGATCGAGAATCTCGATCTGCTTGGCCTCGATCTTGTCGTCGGATTCCCAGTACGCGCCCAGGCGGTCGTCCCATTCGACGGGCAGGGCGTCCAGGGCCATCTTGGCCTGCCAGTAGTGATCGGCGATCACCGCGACGCCGCTGCGCACTTCCGAGCCTTCCAGGCCGAACTCGGCCTCCGACTTCACCGGTGAACCCGGCGTCTTGCGCGGGTCGATGACGATCACCGCGCGCACGCCCGGCATGTCCTTGACCGCGTCGGGGTCGTGGCTCTTCAGCCGGCCACCGTGCACCGGTGCCTGGCGGAGCGCGGCATGGACCATGTTCGGCAGGGTGACGTCGATGCCGAAGATGGCCGAACCATCCACCACCTGCGGCAGATTCAGCTTGGGCGGTGCGGCCTTGCCCAGAAAGCGCCATTCGCTTTGCGGCTTGAGCGCCGGTTCGAAGTCCAGCGTGATCGCACCCGCGGCCTCGGCGACGTCGCCGAACGCCAGCGTTCGCTTGCCGTGACGCAGTACGCTGTCGCGCGCCTCGATCTCGTCGGCCGGCACGCCCCAGCGGGCGGCGGCGGCCGCCTTCAGTCGCTCGCGGGCGCTGGCGCCCAGCTGCATCGCGTGGTGCATGCGGTCGTGGTCGGTGCCGTGGCCGCCGAAGAATGGCTGGAGCCCGACGGAATAGCTGCCCGGTTCCCGAAACTCGCGGGCGTAGGCCGCGAACTCCACCCGCACCTTGTCCCAGGCGCATTCCAGTTCCTCGGCCACGTTCATCGCGACCTGGGTCATCGCGCCATTGCCGATCTCCGGCGTGGGGACGCGAACCACCACGGTGTCATCCGCCTGGATCGCGATCCAGGGTGAGAACTCCTCGCCGTCGTCGGTGGCCGAACCCCAGGGCTTGCTCGCCATGCGGGCGGCCTGGGCGCCAAGCGGAATCGCGGAAATCGCCATGCCGCCGGCGATCCGCGCCGTGGAAATCAGGAACTGGCGGCGGGTGAGTGTCGCGGGATTCCGGGTCATGGCCTGCACCGCCCTAGGCGTTGTTCGCAGCGCGGTGGATCGCCGCGCGCACACGCGGGTAGGTGCCGCAGCGGCAGATATTGGACACGCCGGCGTCGATGTCGGCGTCGGTGGGCTTGGGTGTCTTCTTCAGCAGGTCCGCCGCGGCCATCAGCATGCCGGACTGGCAGTAGCCGCATTGCGGAACATTCATTTCCACCCAGAGTTGCTGGAGCACGTGATCCCCGGATTCGGAGAGCCCCTCGATGGTCAGTACCTCGGCATCGGCCGCGGCCTGAATCGGAATCACGCAGGAGCGTGTCGCCGAGCCGTTGAAATGCACCGTGCAGGCCCCGCACTGGGCGATGCCGCAGCCGAACTTCGTGCCGGTGAGGCCCAGGTGGTCGCGCAACACCCACAACAGTGGGGTGGCGGGGTCCACGTCCACCGAATGACGCTGGCCGTTGACCGTGAGATTGAAGACTGCCATGCGGCTCACTCCGTCGCGTTGTCTTTGTCGCCGGGCCCGCCGGCCATCGGCTCGTCCTGCGCCCCGGCACGCTGTTTCGCCAGCTTCGCGAGGTCGGCGTCGATGTCGACCAGCGCCTGCTCGGTGATCATCTCCGGCGCGTATTTCTGGATGAACTTCAGCGTGAACGGCCGCGTCAGATGGGCGCGATCCGCCGTCGAAAACCCTTCGATGTGCTTGTCGATGATGGCGCGCGCCTCCGGATCGTCGAGCATGCGACCGATCTCGGTTTCGGCCGACGTGAACACCTCCACCGGCTTGGTGCCAGGCAGCTCCGCCAGATCGGCATCGACCTTCGCCAGCGCCTCGTCAGTGATCAGGTCGGCGTAGTACGGTTGCACCTCGGGCAGCGTCAGCGGACGGGCAACCTCGATCTGTTCGTCGCTGGTGAAACCGGGGAGGTGGGTATCGATGATCTCGCGGGCGCCGGGGTGGTCGATCAGCGCACCGATCTCCGATTCCGCCACCGTGTAGCTCGTCCCGCCCAGCATGGTCTTGGAGCCGCTGTCGGAGCCTTTCGAGCAGGCCGTCGCGAAAACGACGACAACGGCGAGGAGAAATGCGCGCATGCGGTGCAACCGGGGCGGACCAGTGAATGACGGCCTGTGACGACCATTTCGTGTCATGCTCTTGACACGAAAAGTACTGGGCGCCTCGCGGCACTGTCAAACCAGTCCGGACAAATGAATACACCTCAAGAATTCTGTCATCTGGTCGCCGAGATGCTGCGGTGGCGAGACGCCGGCTGCCCTGGCGGCCTGGCGCTGGTGACGCTGGTCGGCACCCACGGCTCCACCTATCGGCGAGTCGGTGCCCGCATGCTGGTCACCGGGGATGGCGCCGTGATCCGCGGCCTGTCCGGCGGCTGCCCGCAGGCGGACATCGCCGAGCGTGCCCGCGAGGCGATGGACCAAGGGTGCCCGCAGTTGGTGCGTTACGACCTGGAAAGTGGCTACGACGTGCTGATCGAGCAGGGCTGCGGAGGGGAGCTGGAGGTGTTGATCGAGCCGCTGACATCCGCCACCGATCTGCCCCCCCTGATCCGGGCGCGTGACGCCTTGCAACAGCGTCGCGAGGCGGGTTGGCTGGCGACCTGTTTTCGCCGTGGCGGCCGCTGCCCCGAGACCGTCCCGCGTCACTGCCGGAGCGACGACGGTGATGTCGGCGCAGTGCCCGGCCCCCGTGAGGTCGTCGCGATCCGTGAGCACCTGGCGCAACGCGAATCCCGCTACCCCGGCACGCTGACCATCGGCGACGACGACTGGCTGATCGAGCGGCTGACGCCGACGCATCGACTGGTCGTGATTGGCGACAACCCGGGTGCGCAGGCCCTGGCCCGGCTGTCGACGGCGCTGGGTTGGGAGACGGTGCTGATCACGGATCGGCCGCGTGACGAGATGATCGAGCCGGCCTTGTCCGGCTGCTTGACGCTGGCGCTGAGGCCGGATGGGTTTGGCGCGCGGATCACCGGCGACCCGCAGACCAGCGTCGTGGTCATGACCCACAATCTTCAAACTGACATCGCCTGGCTGGAGGCGCTGGCGGACGGCGCATTTGCCTATCTCGGCGTCATCGGCTCGCGGGTGCGTGTCGCCCGCATCCACGAGGCCACCGGGCTGGCCGCGCCGCGGTTGCATGCGCCGGCCGGTCTGGACATCGGCGGCGAGACGCCCGAGGCGATCGCGCTGTCGATTGCCGCGGAAATCCAGGCCACGCTGTCCGGCCGGGACGGCACACCGCTGAGTGTGTCCGACCGGCCGATACACGCGTGAATGTCGTCGCGATTGTCCTCGCGGCCGGCGAGGCCCGCCGTTTCGGTGCGCCGAAACAGACCGCGGAGTTGCATGGCCGGCCGCTGATCCAGCGGGCGGTACGGGCGGTGCTGGACGCGGGCTTGCCGACGCGGGTCGTCATCGGCGCCCATGCGGCGGAGGTTCGGGGCTGTCTGGTCGGGCTGCCGGTGAGCATCACCGAGCATGCGGGCTGGGCGGATGGCCTGGGCTCGTCCGTTGCCGCCGGCGTCGTTGCCCTGGACGAACCTCGTCCCGACGCCGTGTTGCTCTGCCTGGGGGATCAGCCCGGCGTCGATGCCGGGTCAATCCGGCGGTTGCTGGATGTCTTCGAGGCGGAGCCGGAGCGCATTGTCGCCTCCGATACCGGCGTCTTCGTCGGCCCGCCGTGCATCTTTCCGAGCACATTGCTTGGCGCGCTGGAAGCACTGCGCGGTGACCAGGGCGCGCGTTCGGTGCTGCGCGATCACGCCGACGCGGTCATCGCGGTTTCGATGCCGGAAGCCGCCGACGATGTGGACACACCGGCCGATCTGGAGCGGTTTCAGGCCGGCGATCGCTGATCGATCGTCAATCCTCGAACAGGATCGCCTCGATCGAGCGGCGGACCAGCCGGGCGTAGGAGTCGGTGCAGATGTCGATGCCCTGCGCGGCCTTGGCCGCCAGGCCGGTGAACAGGGCGCTGATCAGCATCACCTTGGTGTCCAGGTCGACATCGGATTGCCCCCGGGCTCGCAGTGACACGCCCAGGCCGTCGCTGAGCCGTTGACGCGCCGAGGCGTCGGCCGCGTTGAGTACACAGGAGAGCTCCGAGTTGCGGGCGCTTTCCGCGATGAACTCCAGTTTCAATGCCGACTGTTCCCGGTCGGCCGTGCGTTCGAGGCCGTCGGGCAGATCGGCCAACAGCGCGTTGACGAAGTCGCCCTGCGCCTGAAACGCGTTGAGTACGTCGTGCAGTTGTTCGCTGTTGCGCACGATCAGCGCCGCGATGATCGCTTCCTTGTTCTGGAAGTAGTGGTAGATGTGTCCGACGCTCATGCCGGCCGTCTTCGAGATGATGGCCATGCTCGCGGCGTGAAATCCCTTTTGCCGGAAACATTCCGCGGCGGCTTCGAGAATCTGGTCACGGCGTGCGTCCGCTTGATCCACGGTCTGGCGTTGATCTGCGCCTTTCATTGAAGTCCTGTGCTCCTCACTCCCCGGGGGAATGATGCGTCGGTGGTTGCTGACTGGCTAGTCAGTAGTTAGAATGAACGTTCATTCTATCACTGCCGACGGATCACTTCACCCCTGATCCGCCGTCGGGCGGCCCGCGACGGAGCCGCGCTTTCAACGGGACGATCACCATGGCGAATTCATCCGGGAACAAGGCTCAGCGGGCACGGCTCTGGTCTCTGGCGCTGGTCGTCGTCCTCGCGGCCTGTTCCGAGGCGGCGACCGGGCCGGCGCCACAGCCGCCGCAGGAAGTCGGCGTGGTGCAACTCAAGACGCAGCCGGTGCCCGTGGTGGCGACGCTGCCGGGTCGCACCCGCGCCTACAAGGTGTCGCAGGTGCGCCCGCAGATCACCGGCATCATCCAGGAGCGTCTGTTCGAGGAGGGCGCCCAGGTCGACGCCGGTCAGGTGCTGTACACCATCGATTCCGCGCCCTACGAGGCGGCGCATGCCAGCGCCACGGCCACGCTGGCCCGGGCCACCGCTGCCCGCGATTCGGCGGCGATTCTGGCGCGGCGCTATGCCGGTCTGGTCAAGATCGAGGCGGTGTCGCAGCAGGAAAACGACGACGCCCAGGTTGCGCTGAAGGAGGCCGAGGCCGCCGTGGCCGAGGCGCGGGCCTCGCTGGAAGCCGCGAAGATCAATCTGGACTACACGCGCATCAAGGCGCCGATCGCCGGCAAGGTCGCGACCTCGGAGTACACGCCCGGTGCGCTGGTGACGGAAGACCAGGCGGACGTGATGACGACGGTGCGTCAGCTCGATCCGATTTATGTCGACATCACCCAGCCCAGCCGCGATTTGCTGGAGCTGCGCCGTCGCTTCGCCAGTTCCGCCGATCCCGAACACCGCACCGTTGAGGTGGTGCTGCACCTGGAAGATGGCAGCGTCTACGAGCACGCCGGGCGCCTGTCGTTCCGTGGCGTGGCCGTGGAGGAAAGCACTGGCACGGTGAAGCTGCGGGCGATCTTCCCGAATCCCGAGCAGATGCTGCTGCCCGGCATGTACGTCAAGGCGGTGCTGGAGCAGGCGGTGGACGACGAGGGCCTGCTCGTGCCCCAGCGCAGCATTACCCGCGACGCCCGCGGCAAGGCCAGTGCGCTGGTGGTCACGGCGGACAACACGGTGGAGAAGCGCGAGGTGGTCACCGAGCGCGCGCTGCGCGACCAGTGGGTGGTGTCGTCCGGGCTGCATGCGGGTGACCGCGTGATCGTGGATGGCCTGCAACGCGCGCGACCTGGCGCCACGGTGAAGCCGGTGCGGCTGGACGTGGAGCAGACCGCGATGGTGGCGGAGTAGACCCGTGGCCCGCTTCTTCATTGACCGCCCCATCTTCGCGTGGGTCATCGCGCTGGTCGTGATGCTGGCCGGCGTGCTGTCCATCCGCACGCTGGCGGTGGAGCAGTACCCGCAAATCGCCCCGCCGACGGTCGAGATCAACGCCAACTATCCGGGCGCGTCCGCGCAGACCATCGAGAACGCGGTCACCCAGGTCATCGAGCAGAACATGACCGGGCTCGACGGCCTGCTGTACATGGCGTCCAACAGCAGTTCCTTCGGTCGCGCGCAGATCACCCTGACCTTCGAGCCGGGTACCGATCCGGACATTGCCCAGGTGCAGGTGCAGAACAAGCTGCAACTGGCGACGCCGCTGCTGCCCGAGGCCGTGCAGCGGCAGGGCATCAGCGTCACCAAGTCAACCGGCGGGTTCCTGATGGTGGCGGCGCTGACCAGCGAGACCGGCGAGCACAGCTGGAACGAACTGGCGGACTACATCGCCTCCAACCTGCTGGAGCCGCTCAGCCGGGTCGACGGCGTGGGGCGCACGCAGTTGCTGGGCGCCCAGGCAGCGATGCGCATCTGGGTCGATCCGAACCTGATGACCAGCTACAACCTGGCCATCGGCGACATCACCGCTGCCATCGCCGCGCAGAACGCGCAGGTGTCCGTCGGTGAACTGGGCGGTCTGCCGGCCGTGGAGGGCCAGCAGCTCAACGCCACGATCACCGCGCAGACCCGGCTGACGACGGAGCAGGAGTTTCGCGACATCGTGCTGCGGGTGCTGCCGGACGGCTCGCTACTGACTCTGGGCGATGTCGCCCGCGTGGAGCTGGGCTCCGAGCTCTACAGCGTCAAGGTCGAGCTGAGCGGGCAGGCATCCGCCGGCATCGGCATCAGTCTCGCCACCGGCGCGAATGCGCTGGAAACGGCCGCCGGCGTGCGCGAGCGGCTGGATGAGCTGTCCGCGTTCTTTCCCCAGGGTATCCGGGTCAGCGTGCCTTACGACACCACGCCGTTCGTCGAGGTGTCGATCGAGGGCGTGGTCCACACGCTGATCGAGGCCGTGGTGCTGGTGTTCCTGGTGATGTACCTGTTCCTGGGCAACCTGCGGGCAACGTTCATCCCCACCATCGCGGTGCCGGTGGTTCTGCTGGGCACCTTCGCCGTGCTCGCCGCCTTTGGCTATTCCATCAACACGCTGACCATGTTCGGCATGGTGCTCGCCATCGGCCTGCTGGTCGACGACGCCATCGTCGTCGTGGAGAACGTCGAGCGAGTGATGGAGGAGGACGGCCTGTCGCCGCTGGAGGCGACCCGCAAGTCCATGGACCAGATCACCGGCGCGCTGATCGGCATCGCCCTGGTGCTGTCGGCCGTGTTTGTGCCCATGGCGTTCTTCGGGGGCGCGACCGGGGCGATCTACCGCCAGTTCTCGATCACCATCGTCTCGGCCATGGCGCTCTCGGTGCTGGTGGCGCTGACGCTGTCGCCGGCGCTTTGCGCGACCATGCTCAAGGCGCCCAAGCCGGGTGAGCACACACGCAAGGGGTTCTTCGGCTGGTTCAACCGGCGCTTCGATCAGGCGGCCAACGGTTACCAGGGTTGGGTCGGCAAGATGCTGCGTCGCGGCGGCCGGATGATGGTCATCTATCTGCTGATCGTCGGCGTGATGGCGCTGATGTTCACGCGCATGCCCTCGTCGTTCCTGCCCGACGAGGACCAGGGCACGCTGATCGCGATGGTGCAGCTGCCGCCGGGCGCGACGTTGCAGCGGACCGAAGCGGTGATGCGCGAGATCCAGACGTATTTCAATGGCCATGAGGATGTGGAGCACATCTTCACCATCGCCGGCTTCAGCTTCGCCGGCGCCGGGCAGAACTCCGGCATGGCCTTCGTCCGGCTCAAGGACTGGTCCGAGCGGCCGGGCGACGCCCACGGCGCCCAGGCCATCGCGGGGCAGGCGAACGGGGCGCTGAGCGGCATTCGCGACGCCAACATCTTCGTGCTGGTGCCCCCGCCGATTCGCGAGCTGGGCACCGCCTCCGGGTTCGATGTGCAGCTGGTGGACCTCGGCGGCGTCGGGCATGAGGCGCTGATGGATGCGCGCAACCAGTTTCTGGGCATGGCGGCACAGCGTCCCGAGCTGACGGCGGTGCGGCCCAACGGCCTGGACGACACGCCGCAGTTCAAGATCGACATCGACGCGGCCAAGGCGGGCGCGCTGGGCTTGTCGATGGACCAGGTGAACGCCGCGATGTCCACGCTGCTCGGCGGCCAGTACGTCAACGATTTCGTCGACGGCACGCGGGTCAAGCGCGTCTATGTTCAGGCCGATGCGCAGTTCCGCATGCTGCCGGAGGACATCGGCCAGTTCCATGTGCGCAACGCCAGCGGCGACATGGTGCCGCTGAGCACCTTCTCGTCCACGCGCTGGATCTACGGGTCTCCGCGGCTGGAGCGTTACAACGGCAATTCCTCGGTGGAGATCCTGGGTTCGGGCGCGCCGGGCGTCAGTTCCGGCGAGGCCATGGACGTGGTCGAGGAACTGATGCGCCAGATGCCCGAGGGCATCGGCTACGAGTGGACCGGCCTGAGCTATCAGGAGCGCCTGTCCGGCTCCCAGGCCCCGGCGCTCTACGCGCTGTCCATGCTGGTGGTGTTCCTGTGTCTGGCGGCGTTGTACGAAAGCTGGGTGATCCCGTTCGCGGTGATGCTGGTCGTCCCGCTTGGGGTGATCGGCGCGCTGGCGGCGGCGGGAATGCGCGGCCTGTCCAGCGACGTCTACTTCCAGGTTGGCCTGCTCACGACCATCGGACTGTCGGCCAAGAACGCGATTCTCATCGTCGAGTTCGCCCGCGACCTCTACGACGGCGGCATGAGCCTGCTCGACGCGACCATGGAAGCGGTGCGCATGCGGCTGCGGCCGATCATCATGACTTCGCTGGCCTTCATGCTGGGCGTGCTGCCACTGGCGTTGTCCACCGGGGCGGGCTCCGCCAGCCAGAACGCCATCGGCACGGGTGTCTTTGGCGGCATGGCCAGCGCGACGCTGCTGGGCATCTTCTTCACGCCGGTGTTCTTCGTGGTCGTGAACCGGATCTTCAGCCGGCGCAAGGCGACGCAGGCGTCCCCGGCCACGGAGGTGCAGGCATGATGCGCAAGACCCTGATGGCCGGCGGTCTGGCCGGCATGATCGCGTTGTCCGGCTGCGTCAATCTGGCGCCCGAACATACGCAGGACGCCACCCGCATCACCGAGGACTGGAGCGATCGCGTTCCGTCGACCGCCGAATCCACCGAGCTGCCGGCGTGGCGCGAGTTCTTCCTGGACGCGCGGTTGCGGCAGGTCATCGAGCTGGCGCTGGACAACAGTTCCGACGCCCGGCTGGCCTCGCTGAACGTGCAGCGGGCGCGCTCGCTGTACCGCATCCAGGACGCGGGACGGTATCCCTCCATCGACGCGATTGGCTCCAGCAACGTGCAGCGCGTGCCGGAATCCGTGTCCGCCGCCGGCAGCGGGGGCGGGCAGGACTACATCTCCCGCCAGTATTCGGTCGGGGTTGGCATCACCGCCTTCGAACTGGACTTGTTCGGTCGGGTCGCCAACCTGAAATCACAGGCGCTGGAAACCTATTTATCGCAGGAAGAGGCCCGGCGCAGTGTCGAGATTTCGCTGGTCGCCGAGGTCGCCAACGCCTGGCTGCAACTGGCCGCCGATGAGGAATTGCTGACGCTGGCGCGCAATACGCTGGACAGTCAGACCCAGTCCTACAAGCTGACCGAGCGCAGCTACGAGGCCGGTGTTGCCTCCGCGCTGGCACTGGCACAGGCGCGGACCATCGTCGAGTCCGCGCGGGCGGACGTCGCCGCCTTCACCGCCCAGGTGGAGCAGGACCGCAACGCCTTGCAACTGCTGGTCGGCGCACCGATTCCGGCCGAGCTGAAACCCGGCGCCGACGACATGCAACATCCCGGCGTGCTCGCCGAACTGCCGGCCGGCGTGTCTTCGCAGGCACTGCTGAGCCGGCCCGACGTGCTGGCGGCCGAACATGCATTGCAGGCCGCCAACGCCAACATCGGTGTCGCTCGCGCGGCGCGATTCCCGAGCATTTCACTGACCGGATTCGCCGGCACCGCGAGCAGCGATTTGTCGACCCTGTTTGACGCCGGAACTGGCACCTGGTCCTTCGCCCCGCAGATCAGCATTCCGATCTTCAACGCCGGCGCGACCAAGGCCGGAGTGGCCGTCGCCGACGCCGACCAGCAGATCGCGCTGGCGCAGTACGAACAGACCGTCGAAGTCGCCTTCAAGGAAGCCGCCGACGCGCTGGCCCTGCGTGGCACCATCGACGATCAGCTCGCCGCCCGCCAGGCCGTCACCGACGCCGCCGCCAAGGCGCATTCCCTGTCCGACGCCCGCTACCGCAGCGGCATCGACAGCTACCTCAACCTGCTCGACGCGCAGCGCTCCCTGTACGCGGCGCAACAGCAACTGATCGCCACCAAGCTGTCGCGGCAGTCCAATCTGGTGACGCTTTACAAGGTGTTGGGGGGCGGCTGGTCCTGAGCTTGGACTTGCTTCGTGAAATCGTCATTTTCTCTGCTTTCGGAGAGAACACGTCCCGCCGGCAAATATCAACATGCCCAGAGCGTTGGCGGTAGTAAATTGACAGCTATCGACCCAAAGCTGCGGTTCGCATGCCAGCAGTTCGACGCCTGCTTTGTGCCAGCAGTGGACACTGACAGCGGTGCAGGTTACGCGGCTTCCAGTTCGATCCTGACGCGGTAGCCGACAGCTTGAGCAGCCTTGCTCAGCGATTCGAGAGTCAGGCTCGTGTCTGACTCATCCAAGATTCGATTGAGCTGGCTGCGGCTGGTGTGCATGAGCTCAGCCATGGCCTTCTTCCCAAGGCCGCGAGCCTTACGCGCCTCTTCGAGCTGCCAGGCGATGACGCGCTTGAGCGCAACTGCTGTGACGCCTTCCAGCAGATTTTCGTCTGCCAGAAAATCGTCAAAATCTGATCCAACATGCTGGTTATGCTTTGCCATTGAGCACCTCACGCTTGCGAGTTTTCGCAATCTTCAAGTCATTCTTCGGTGTTTTTTCAGACTTCTTGATGAAGCCATGAAGAAGCACCATCACGCCGCCATCGACGGTGAAAAGCACGCGGGCAATGCCTTCTGGAACATCGCTTCGCACTTCCCATAGTCCCGACTCCATTTTTCGGACCAGCGGCATTCCAAGAGGCCACCCGATCTGCACCGTCTTAATGTCGGTGCCAATAATCGTTTTGTTGGGTCTTCCCATGTCCGCCAGCCACTTCCGCACGGGCTCTAGGCCGGACGCGGATCGGTAGAAGCGAACTTGAAGTACCGAAACCATGCGCGAAATGTACCAATATTGGTACTCCTGTCAAGCGCGAAAGGACAGGCCGAGCGTCAGCTTTGGGCTGGTCGAAGACACTGGACGCCATCGTGCGGGACATCAGATTTTGGCCTGCTCCATGCCAATTGGAGGGTTTTGGCGATGCGTGGCAGCGTTGCTCGCGAATCTATCCGGGGCCGTCTGATATGCACGGCCAAGACGATAGCGTCCAGGACGGCTTCACCAATGGCCGGCGCCTGTCTGGCACTGGCATCAAGTGTCCCCAATCAGGGTATCCGAGCACGTTCTCTGATTGCAGGCGCGACCGCACCGCAGTTGCCTCGTGAGCGGCGGGTTATTTCCTTTTGATTGTGTCGTGCCGCCGGGATGAACAGCAGGCGGGACTACAACGCGTTCAGCGCCGTCCAGGTGATCGACAGCCACACCGAAACGGCGACGGATGCGCCGATGATCGACGCCAGGTTGGAATCCATGAACTGACGCATGACGATGCCCTTTAATCAACAACAGTGTTGATTAGTTTGTGAGGCGCGATGTGCGTTGTCAATAGGTGGCGGGGCGTCCGCCCGAGGGTGCGTCGGGGCGAGGTCAGAGACCGGCCAGCCGTGGCGATGCGACGTTCGTTTGACCTCAGTAATAGACAACATTGTTGACCATGCATCCGCGCTTGAATATGCTCGTGATCGAAACAGGCGAAGGGCGTGGACCGCGTTGCTCGAACATCGTCGTCCGCGCGAAGAGGCTGCTCGAACAGCCCTGATTCACCGCATCAACCGACGGTGGTCGGTTACGGAGGCGACGCATGCGCTCGATCAATTCAGCCGCTGGTTGGGGCAGCGCCCCTGCGCAGCATCCCCGATGCGCTTCGCCCGGTCTTGAACGGCGATCCGCCGCGCCCGTGCCGGAGCGCTGAGTGCGCTCGAATCGGCGAATCGCCATGACCCGCCAGAACAACGCCCGCACCTTTTGATTGACGAGAATTCGAACATGAGCGCAGCCACCCAACTCAAGCCGCCGGTCAAGAAACCGGCCCATGTCGCGGACAGTCTGGTCTACGACTTCGACATGTATTTCGACCCGGAATACCTGGCGGAGCCGCAGGCAAAGATCATCAAGATGCTGGAGTCGGTACCGCCGGTGTTCTGGACACCGCGCAACGGCGGGCATTGGGTGTTCCTGTCGCACCAGGCGAATTTCGACGCGGCGCGCGATGTCGTGAGCTTTTCGAACGAGGTCGTGCCGTATTCGAAGATCAAGGTCGCGCAGACGGTGTTCAAGATTCTGGGCAAGATCGGACTGGGCAAGGGGCATTTGCCGATGCCGTTTCCGATCATGCTCGATCCGCCGATGCACACGAAGTATCGCAAGCCGCTGCAACGCGCATTCGGCCCCGCCAATATCCGCACGCTGGAGCCGGGTATCCGCGAGTTGTGCGGCGAGTTGATCGATTCGGTGCTGGCACAGGGCGGTTGCGAGTTCATGGAATCCATCGCCGAGCCACTGCCGGTGAAGGTGTTTCTGCAGATGCTGGGCATGTCGCCGGACAACTTCCTGGAGTACCGCGCGCTGCTCAAGGAGCACATGAACAACGGCAAGACGGAGGCCAACCCGCGCAAGCGCATGGAAACGCTGCGCAAGATTTCCGCCGCCATGCGCCCGACCATGCTGAAGCTGAAGGAGAACCCCGGCGACGACATGATCAGCGAGCTGTGGCAGTCGGAAATCGATGGCCGTCCGATCACGCTGGAGGAGATGGAGAACTACGGCGTGCTGCTGTTCATCGCCGGGTTGGACACGGTGATGCAGTCGCTGGGTTTCGCCGTCCGCCATCTGGCCGCTGACACGGCGCTTCAGCAGCGCCTGCGCGACGATCCGTCGCTGATCAACGATGCCGTCGAGGAGATTCTGCGTCGTTACACCTTCACGGTGCCGGTGCGCCGGGTCACCAAGGATGTCGAGTTCATGGGCGCCAGGATGAAGGCCAATGACCACGCCGTGTTGCTGCTGCCCGGCGCGGATCTCGATCCGAAGTATTTCGACAAGCCGACCGACGTGAACATCGAGCGCGAGGGCAAGCCGCACATCGCGTTCAACGCCGGTCCGCACCGCTGCCTGGGCTCGCATCTGGCGCGCCTGGAACTGCGCATCCTCTACGAGGAATTCCTCAAGCGGGTGCCGCCGTTCCGGCTTGATCCGGACAAGCCGCCGGTGTTCGAGTGCGGCCATGTGGTCGGCTTCGAACGTTTGAACCTGCTGTGGGACAAGCCGGCGGCCTGATCGCCGAAGACGGTTGGCGCGCAGGTGACCGCGCGCCGACGGCGGTGACACGGAACAGGGGAGGCAGGGGCGCATGGAGGCGCTGTCCAGACTGGGCCGATTCGGTGGGCGTTACATCGACTACAGCACGGCCTGGAAAGCCGCGCTGGTGCTCGGCGGGCTGATCTGGCTGATCAATGTGTCGCACGGCCCATTGGCGGCCCTGCCGGCCGCGCTGAAGCAGGCGGCCTACACCTTCTTCGTCGCGGGTTTCGTGGTCCGCCTTTGCGAGACGCTCGCGCTGCGGTTTCG
Source organism: uncultured Abyssibacter sp. (assembly GCF_964000955.1). Lineage (NCBI taxonomy): Bacteria > Pseudomonadati > Pseudomonadota > Gammaproteobacteria > Chromatiales > Oceanococcaceae > Abyssibacter > uncultured Abyssibacter sp. The sequence goes on along the minus strand of NZ_CAXFCL010000041.1, from coordinate 2,084 downwards.
ACGGGTCGTCGTCGCCCTGGCGCTGGCGACCCTGCTGCCGTCCGCGGTGGCCATCGGGCTGACCTACGGCGTGCACAGCCTTCGGGGTACGCCGGAACCGCTTTACTCGACCATTCCGACCATCCTGATGGCGCCGCCATCGTTTCTCGTCTGGGGCTGGCGCAAGCGCAAGACGCGTCCGGCGCCATGAAGCGGTACCCACCGGTCTGGCGTATCGACGACTGGGACGATCCCTGGTTGCCCTGGTATGTGCGGCTGGTGAACCACATGCCCGGGACGTGGATCGAGCGCTGGCTGCCACTGACGCTGGAGGCCGAGCTGGATCGGGCGCGACGCGTCACCGGGCTGAGCGAGTTTGGCGATGACGCCTTCATCGAGCCGCTGAGCCTGGTGCTGGAAGACCTGAACCGCTCCGACCACCTGACCAACATGGGCCGCCTGACGGGGCATGCCGTCGTCGCGATGCAGCTTCAGGCCCGTCTGTGTCTGGAGCATCTGATCGCCTCGCACCCGGAGGTCGAGCGGATACCGGTTACCGCGCCGATCTTCATCGCCGGCCTGCCCAGAACCGGCACCACGCATCTGCACAATTTGTTGTCCCAGGTGTCCGCGCTGCGCTTCATCCCGTACTGGCAGACGCTGTCGCCGGTGGGGCATCCCGGGCATCGCAGTGTTCAGGCCAGCGTAAAGGCCCGTCGCCGGCAGCACCGCGTGAGTCTGTTCTGCGCGGAGCATGTCGTGCCGGCGCTCAAGCGCATGCACGAGATGGAGCTGGACATGCCGCACGAGGAGCTGACGCTCTGCGCCCTGGACTATCGCTCCTTCTTCTTCGAGGGCATCTTCCAGGCGCCGCGGTACCGGGCGTGGTACGCGGCCCAGGACAACACGCCGGGGTATCGCTACCTGCGCCGGATTCTGCAGGCCATTACGTTCGAGGCCGCGACGCCGGGTGACCCAACGCGGCGCTGGATTCTCAAATCCCCCCAGCATCTGGACCAGCTGCCGGCGATTCTTCGGGCCTTTCCCGACGCCCGCATCATCCGCACCCATCGCGATCCCGCGCGGGCGGTGCTGTCGATGATCACGATGGTGCTGTACTCCACGCGGCAGTGCTACACGCCGGAAAACCGCTTCGCCGAGGCGCGTGCCTGGGTCGATCGGCTGGAGGGCATGCTGCGTCGTTCGGTGGAGCAGTCCGACCAGCTCCCCGAGGGCAGCGTGATGGACGTGCAGTTCGACGCTTTCATGCAGGCTCCGGAAGACACCGTGCGTCAGGTGCTCGCGTTTGCCGGCGTGGAGTACGACGCGGCATCGGCACGCGCCGTGAACACCCACCTGCAAAGCCACACGCGTGACCGGCACGGCCGCATCGACTACCGCTTCGAGGACCTCGGCCTCGACGAGGCCGAAGTCCGCGAGCGGTTTTCGTTCTACCGGGTGTAGCCACCCGTGTTCGAATGGGGCCGGCTTCGAACCGCTGAACTCGCATTGGGAGCGCACGGAGGGCTGATTGTGCGACCCTTGTCGTCTCCCGAACTCGACTTTTCGCCGTGGTTTATCCAGACGCCAGAGTTGACGTTCTTCCCGCCGAACCGAAATTGATGAACGGTTCCGGCTGGCCGGAACACGAAGGGCTTATCGTCGGTAACGAGCAGGGTCTGAGGAACCTGATTGATGCCTGTCAGCAGGCGCTGGAAACCGGCGAATGTCTCCGTCCAGATCTTGATGATTTCTCTGGAGTGCGTCGTTTATCGGAAGACTGGTTCGAGGAATCTCATCGCCAGGCGTCCAGTGTTTCAACCTTCGTACTGCTGGTGGTCGTCATCACCCTGGGCGTGATCGGCTTCGGCACGATTCTCCGGTGGATGATGTAGCGATGAGTCCGGCCGTCCAGCATGGATGACCGTGTCGCGGACCTCGACGTGGACAGGTCGAGGTCCGCGAAGGCGTCATGGGGCCTGCCTCGTTATTGCTGGCCTTCCGCGTACCAGGTGCGGAAGCGGTCGTAGTTCGGCGTGTTGAGATTTTCGTTGCCGCCGTGGTTGACCACGGGGTCGATCGGCACATGGATGACCGTGGGCTTG
>NZ_CAXFCL010000040.1:0-8288 GCF_964000955.1 uncultured Abyssibacter sp. | reverse complement strand
CCGGCGCGCTTCACCTGGGGCTTCATCGCCTCGTCGGACAACCATCGCGCCCGCCCGGGCACCGGCTACAAGCCCGTGGACCGCAAGGTCATGACCGAAGCCAACGGGCCGGTCAACACGACCTGGGCCCAGCGGGTCTACGGCGAATCGCAATCGCCCGAGGCTCAGGCCCGCTTCATCGATCGCGACACCCTGTCGAACATGGCCGGCTTTCAGCTCACGGAACTGGAGCGCCAATCCTCGTTCTGGCTCACGGGCGGCCTCGCCGCCGTGCACGCGGCCACGCCCGATCGCGACGGTATCTGGGACGCCTTTCAGCGCCGCGAGGTCTACGGCACATCAGGCCCGAAAATCCTGCTGTGGTTCGATCTGGTCGACGCCGACCAGCGCTACCCGATGGGCAGCGTGCTGGCGGCCGACGCGCTGGACGACGGCATCACGCCGACCTTCGAGATTCGCGCGGTGGGCGCGTTCAAGCAGAAGCCGGGCTGCCCGGACTTCGTGCACGCCGGCCTGGATGCCGATCGCATCGAGAATCTCTGCTCCGGTGAATGCGATCACCCCTCCGACGAACGCCACCCCATCACCCGCATCGAAGTCGTGCGCATCCGGCGGCAGGCGAATCCCGACGAAGCGGTGGAGACGCTGATCGATGACCCATGGACCGTGATCGAGTGCGACGGCGACCCGGCCGGTTGCGTGGCGCGGGTCAGCGACGACGACTTCGCCGAGGCCCCGCGCGATGTTCTGTACTACGCCCGGGCGATCCAGGCCGCGACGCCGACGATCAACGCGGACAATCTGCGCTGCGAATACGACGCCGAGGGCAACTGCGTGCGCGTCAATCCTTGCTACGGGGATTTCCGCACCGACGAAGCGGACAACTGCACCGCGCCGGCCGAACACCGGGCCTGGTCGTCACCGATCTACCTGAATCCGCGCGATGCCGGCTGAGTCCTCCCGACCCGATGCGCGGCTGACAAGCCGGGTGATCCTGCTCGCGACCGTGGCCGGGTTCGGTCTGGCGGTGTGGCAGGCGCTGGCCCCGGGCCTGCCGGAGCACGCCGCCGCCGCGGCCACGGTCAACGGGCGGGTCATCTCCCGGGCCGATCTCGCGCAGGCGGTCGAGGCGCTCGCCCGCGATAAGCGCAACCCCGTCTCCGACGCGGATCGCGAGCGCGCACTGGACACGCTGATCACCGAGGAACTGCTGATCCAGCGCGCCGAGGAAATCGGCCTGCTGCAATCGGACCGCATGGTGCGCTCGGCGGTCGTCGACGCAATGATCCAGACCATCGTCGCGCGTGAACAGGCCGAACAGCCCGACGACGCCACCCTGCGTCGCTTCTACGACGAGCACCCGCTGCTGGGCACGCCCTCGGCCCGGGTGCGAGTCACGCATGCGACCCAACCCTGGCCGGCGACCGACGCCGTGGCCGCCCTGCGAGGCGGCACCGCCTTCGAAACCGTGTTCGGCCCGGAGCGGATGACACCTCTGCCAAACGGCCTGCTGCGCATGGACGCGCTGGGGACCTACCTGCCGCCCAGCGTGCTGCGAGCGATGGAAACGCTGGCGCCCGGAGAGATCGCGGGACCGCTGCGTATCGGCGATCAGGCGCATTTCGTCTGGCTGCTGGACCGGGAAGCCGGAGACAGGCCCGCCTTCGAGCGGATTCGAACGCAGGTGGCGGAGGCGTGGCGGGTCCGTCAACGCGAGCGCGCGGTGGTCGACGCGGTAGCGCGGCTGCGGGCGGGTGCCGAAATCCGAACACCTTCGTGACATCCCGCCGAAGCCGCAGACCGGCCGCATTGCTGACCGCGCTACTGATCACACTGGCGCCAGGCATCGCCGACGCGCATACCAAGAGCCAATCCTTCTCCACCTGGGAATGGTCGGGACAGCATCTGACCGGCAGCTTCACCATCGACACGCGGCGCGCGACCCTGCTTTACGCCGACGCGGCGGCGGACACCCCGCTGCCAGCCCTGCTGGAACAGCATCTCGCCGGCACCGTGACCATCAAGCAGGCGGGGCGGCCCTGCGAGTTGACGCAGCCTCCGCGGACGCTACCGGCCGCCGCCGGCTGGCAGCGCGTCGCCCTGCGCTTCGGCTGCCCCGAATCCATCGACAACCATCCCGCCGAACTGCGCATCGACGCGCTGTTCCGCTACGCGGCCACGCATCTGCATCTGTTGCGCGTCACGCAAACCGAGCCTCCACTGGAAACGGTGCTAACCGCGCAGCGCCCCTCGATCACTCTGGGTGACAGCGGAGGCCACACGGACTTTTTCGCCTTCGTCCGTATCGGCGCCGAACACGTGGCCTCGGGCTGGGATCACATCGCGTTTCTCGCCGCGCTGCTTCTGCTGATTCCCGGCTGGTCAGCCCGGCTGTGGACCGTCACCGGGTTCACGCTGGGCCATTCCGTCACCCTGGGTCTGGCGGTAACCGGCCATCTGCAACCGGATTCGACCACGGTCGAGGCGCTGATCGGATTCTCCGTGGCCTACGCGGCATTGGAAGCGGCGAGACGCCGCGCGCTGCTGACACCCGTGGCGCAGCTGGGAATCACGGTCGCCCTGCTCCTGCTGGGCGCCGCGCTGCTGGCGAGCGGACTGTCCGCGCTCAGTGTCTGGACCTGGCTGGCCTGCGGGTTGCTGCTGATCCGGTTGCTGCCGGCGAGCGCTCAACACCGTTCAACCACCGGGCCGGCCATCGCAGCCGCGTTCGGGCTGGTGCACGGCGCGGGTTTCGCCGGCGCCCTGCTCGACCTCAGCTGGCCGGCGGATCAACTGCTACCGATTCTGGCCGGGTTCAACATCGGCGTGGAACTGGGCCAGATCGGCATCGTGGTCGTCCTGGCCCTGGCCGGCGGCCTCGGCGTCCGCATCTGGCAACGCCTGACCCGGGACCGCGAGGCCGTCTGGCCGCAGACGATCGCCGCCGGCCTGTTGTGTCTGGCTGGTGTCCAGTGGTTCGTCGGTCGGGCCATCATCGGGTAACTGAGAAACCCGCCACGTCGTTCACGGCGTGGAATCAACCAACCGCCGCGCAGCGGCGTTAAATAGCCGCGGGCAGGGATGGCCGCACAAGACCGTGCGCCCTTTCAACGCAGCCGGCGCGGACGGAGTCTTGGACGGATTCAGCGCGAGGCCTGTCTGAGCGGCCCTGCAGGCCGCGAGTTTGGCTCGCGCCCGGCCAAGGCCCCGTTCGCGACGGGCAGTCGATGCACAAGGACGTGCATCGACCTGCGTTGCGGGCGCACATGGCTTTGGTGACTTTCGCCGAAACGAAAGTCACTCGCCCCGCGGGGCGAAACCCGCCACGTCAATTCATCAGGAAGGTCGGTTCAACACACACGACCTGTCGCGATGGAGTACGAACCAACGTACCAGGAAGCGAGATCACGGCTGCATCGGCGTCTCGGCCAGCTTGCTCTCCAGCTTCCGCGACACGGCCTCCGGCGAATCGGTCCGGCGCGCCAGCAATCCGTAGGCGACCGGCACGACGAATACCGTGAACAGCGTCGCCGCCAGCACACCGAACAGGATCACGACGCCGATGGCGAAGCGGGTTTCCGCTCCTGCGCCGGAGGACAGGATCAGCGGCAGACTGCCCGCGGCCGTGGTGATCGCGGTCATGACAATCGGCCGGAAGCGGACCCGGGAGGCTTCCATCAGCGCCTCATCGAAATCCACGCCCGCGTCGCGCCGCTGGTTGGCGAACTCGACGATCAGAATGCCGTTCTTGGCCGCCAGTCCAATCAGCATCACCAGCCCGATCTGACTGTAGATATTCAATGTCGAATCAACCAGCCACAGGCCGAACAGGGCACCGGTCACCGCCAGCGGCACGGTCAACATGATCACCAGCGGGTGGACGAAACTCTCGAACTGCGCGGCCAGCACCAGAAAGACCACGATCAACCCCAGCACGAACACGAACAGCAGCGATCCGGAGGACTCCTGCAGGTCGCGCGACTGTCCCTTGTAGTCGATGACCACCGTCTCCGGCAGGACCTCGCGGGCCAGGGACTCCAGATCACGCAGCGCCTCGCCCAGCACCAGACCGTCCGCCAGCCCTGACGAGACGGTGATCGCCCGCACCCGATTGAAGCGGTTCAACTCGAAGGCGTCGGCCTGTTCGCGAATCGTGACGAGGTTCGACAGCGGAATCAGCTCTCCGGAGGTTCCGGAGCGCACGTAGAGATTCGCGATCGCATTCTGGGTTCGCTGTTCGGACCGCTCGCCCTCGACGATGACGTCGTATTCCTCACCGTCGTCGATGTAGGTGGTCACCCGGCGCGATCCCAGCATGGTCTGCAACGTCAGGCCGATATCGCGCACCGACACGCCCAGGTCGCCGGCCCGGTTGCGGTCGATGTTCACGCGCAACTGCGGCTGGGTTTCCTTGTAGTCGGAATCCACGCCGATCAGCCCGGGCATGCGCTCGTTGACGGCCGCCAGCAACGTATCCCGCCATTCGGTCAGCTGTTCGTAGGTGCCGCCGCCGATGACGAACTGCACCGGCTGGCCGCGGCCACCGCCAAAGCTCTGGCGCATGATCGGAAACGCCCGAACCCCGGGCAGATCCGCCAGACGCCCACGAATGTCATCCATGATCTCCCAGGCCGAACGGCGCTGATTCCAGGGAGTCAGTCCGATGATCACGACGCCGCCGTTGAAACGCTCGCCGCCGAAGTTGGGCGCCCGGACCAGCAGCCGCTCGATCTCCCCCGCCTCGACCAGCGGCATGGTGCGGGCCTCGATCTCCAGCATGTAGTCCTTGATGTAGTCGTAGGTCGCGCCTTCGGGGCCACTCACGAGCACGAAGAAGGAACCGCGGTCCTCGCGGGGAGCGAACTCCGAGGGCACCGTCTTCAGGAGAAACCAGGCGCCAACCAGCACCGCGACGACCACACCGCCCATCAGCACGGGCCGGCGCACAACCGTGCCCAGCACGCGGGCATATCCGCCGGCGACGCGGTCGAACCCGCGGTCGATCCATGCCGACAGGCTGCGGCGGTTCTTGTTGGCCGGCCGCAGCAACTTGGAGCACAGCATCGGCGACAAGGTCAGCGCGACAATCGTGGAGAAAAACACCGCCGCCGCCATCGTGATCGCGAACTCGGTGAACAGCCGCCCGATGTCGCCCGAGATGAACGACAGCGGCACGAAGACGGCGATCAGCACCACGGAGGTCGCCACGACCGCGAATCCCACCTGCTTGGCACCCCGATACGCGGCCACCAGCGGCGGCTCGCCCAGCTCCACGCGCCGGGCGATGTTTTCCAGCATCACGATGGAATCATCCACCACCAGACCGACGGCCAGCACCAGGGCCAGCAGCGTCAGCAGATTGATCGTGAACCCGAAGCTGTAGAGCGCGATGAAGGTCGCAATCAGCGAAACCGGGACGGTGACGGCAGGAATGATCATCGCCCTGGCGCTGCCAAGGAACAGCCAGATCACGGCTACCACCAGGGCCACCGCGATGGCCAGGGTCTTCCACACCTCGACCACCGCCGCCTCGATGAACACGCTGGAATCGTAGCTCTGCTCCAGCACCATTCCTTCCGGCAGGTTCGGATTCAGTTGTCGGCGCAGGGCCTTGGCGGCCCGAGCCACCTCGACCGTGTTCGCGGTGGACTGCTTGATGATGCCCACCCCGACCATCGGCACCGTGTTGCCGCGAAACATGGTGCGATCCTCCACCGCACCCTTCTCCACGCGCGCCACCTCGGACAGGCGCACCAGGTGCCCTTCGCGACTGGTGCCGACCACGAGATCCCGGAAATCGGCGGGGGTGCGGTAGCTGCGCCTGACCCGCGCCGTGAACAGCCGGTCCACCGACTCGATCCGGCCCGCCGGCAGCTCGACGTTTTCCGCGACCAGCGCGTTTTCGATGTCGGCCACGGTCAGGCCACGCGCGGCCAGCGCCTTGCGATCCAGCCAGATCCGCATGGCGTATTCCAGCCCGCCACCAATCCGGACCCGCGCCACACCCGGCAGGATGGAAAACCGATCCTCCAGGTAACGCCGCGCGTAGTCGGTCAGCTCCAGCGAATCCATCTCGGTGCTGGTCAGGTTCATCCACATGATCACGTCGTCATCGGATTCAACCTTCTGGATGTCCGGCGGATCGGCCTCCTGGGGCAGGTTGTCCAGCACACCGGACACCCGGTCGCGCACGTCGTTGGTCGCCGCGTCGATGTCACGTCCCGAACTGAATTCGATGGTCACGCGAGAGCGGCCGTCCTGCGAGCTGCTCTCGATGAAGCGAATGCCCTCCACCCCGGCGATGCGATCCTCGATGATCTCGGTGATCCGGGTTTCCACGACAGCGGCCGAAGCCCCCGGATAGGTCGTATCCACGGAAACGATCGGCGGGTCGATGTCCGGGGACTCGCGCAGCGCCAGCCGATCGAAGGCCAGCACGCCGAACGCGATCATGAGCAGCGACAGAACCGTGGCGAAGACGGGCCTGCGGACGGACAGATCGGACAACACCATGTCAGCTCTCCGTGGCGTCCGTCACGTGCGGCAGCGCGGCCGACCGTTCGGTCACTTTCACCGGAGCCCCGGGCTGCAGCTTCATCGTGCCGTCGATGACGACCAGATCACCGGCCTCCAGCCCGCCGGTGATCTCGGCCACACCGGGGCGGCGCGTGCCCACCGTAACCTCGACGCGTTCCGCCTTGCCGTCCACGACACGGAAAACGAACTGCCGGTCACCGCGCGGCACCAGGGCGCCCTCCGGCACCGCCAGCGACTCCCGCTGCCGCGCCAGCACCTCCAGCTCGATCAGCATGCCGGGCTGCAACTCGCGCCCGCTGTTGTCGATCTCGGCGCGGGCGAGCACGGCGCGCGTCTGCGGATTGACCTGCGTATCCACGGCCGACACCTCGCCCTCGAAGCTGCGATCGGGATAGGCGGCGGACCTCGCGACCAGCGGCACACCCGGCTTCAGCCGCGCCAGTTCAGTCTCCGGCACCGTGAAATCCACCTTGATCGTATCGATGTCGTCCAGCGTGGTGATGACATCGCCGGGACGAATCAGCGCACCGACACTGACCATGCGCAAGCCGACCCGACCCGCGAACGGCGCCCGGATCTGGTGATCGGCGATATCCGCTTCAAGCGCAGCCACCTCGGCGACGGCGGTCTCGACCTCGGATGCGCGCAGATCGACTTCGGACTCCGACAACACCCGATCACTGACCAGCGACTTGGAACGGTCCAGCGTGCGACGCCGCTCGGCGAGACGGGCCTTGGCAGCCGCGAGCTCGGCGCGCTCCGCGGTGTCGTCGAGGCGCGCCAGCAGGGCGCCCTCCTCGACATAGGCGCCATCCTGGAAGTTGAGGGAGATGATCTTTTCGGTGAGATTGGCGCTGACGTCCAGCGACTCGTTGGAGCGCGCCGTCCCCAGCGCCTCGATCCCGCTGGCGAACGTTTCGGTGTCGACGCGCTGGGCAATCACCGGTGTCGCCGGCCGATTGCCAGCCGCGGCCGGCGCGTCGGCCGGCTGGTCGCAACCGATTAGTGTCGCGCACGCACAAACCGTCAGCGCCCCCGCAAATCGATGCCAATGCATAGCGTTCCCTGTGCCGACGGGCGGCGAGTCAATTCCATGGAGAATGTGGTTCGACCCGGAATGTCCGCACCGGGTTCCCGGCGGTATCGACAGGGCCGCGCGAACATGATCGCACGACCCGGATCGACAGTGGCCGGACGACGAAGCGTCGGGGACAATGCCCGCATGCAGGATGCCAACTGGTTCATCGGATGGCCCGCCGACCGCTGGGATTGCGGTGCGACGCTGGATGCCGCGATACACGCGCTGGAACTGCCGAAAACCAGCCGGCGTCTGGGCGGTGATGACCGTCACGTGACCCTCGCCTTTCTCGGCCGGTGCGGGCAGCCGGCCGCCGAGAGGGCCTTCGCCGAGGCGACGACTCAGGCCGCCACCATGCCCGCGGAGCTCAGCCTGCGCGGCACCGGCTGGCAGCTGCTCGGCCCACCTCGCGCGCCGTCGGCGGTCTCCCTGCTGGTGAACGCGGACGCCGGCCGGCTGGAAACCCTGATCGCAGCGCACCGCGGCGCGCTTTACGCCGCGGCTGGAGCCGCGCCGGACACACGCCCGCCCAAGCCCCATGTCACCGTGGCCCGGCTTGACCGCCGCCTGCCCGATGCCGACCGGGAGCGCATCCGACGACGGCTGGATACCAGCCCGCCGCCGGACGGCGAACTGGTGCTGGACCGACTGACCCTGTTCACCTGGACCGAAT
>NZ_CAXFCL010000039.1:0-10972 GCF_964000955.1 uncultured Abyssibacter sp. | reverse complement strand
GATCAACGTCGCCGTCACCGGCAATCCCGCCGAGTCGCTGCAGGTGCAGGCGTCGGCGAGGTCGGGTGACGGCGAGATCCGCGCCCGGGCTCGAGCCCGGCTGGGCGAAACCCGCCAGCTCGACGCCAAGGTAGAAGGCGATCGCTTCCTGGCCTTCAATACCGAGGATGCGCGGGTAACCGTGTCACCCGATCTGAACTTCGCGCTGGTGGACCGGAAGGCGAATCTCCAGGGCACGCTGCGGATTCCGTCCGCGGACATCACCCCGCAACGACGTGAGTCCGAAACCCTGGTGCGGGCCTCGGAGGACGAAGTCATCGTCGGGCCGCGCGCGGAGGAGGACGCCGGTGACCCCATCGAGCTGACGGCGACGGTGGATGTCGTACTGGGCGAGCAGGTGCGCTTCGATGGCTTCGGCCTGACCTCGCGCATCGAGGGGCAGATCACCGCGCGCGACCGCCCGGGCAACCAGACCACGGCCACCGGCGAGCTGCGACTGGTCGAGGGTGCGTACAAGGCCTACGGGCAGAACCTGGACATTCGTCGCGGCCGGCTGATCTTCGCCGGCGGACCGATCACGGAACCGGGTCTGGACGTGAAGGCGTCGCGGTACCCCACCGAGGACATCGAGGTTGGCGTGCGTGTACGCGGGCCGCTCAGCCAGCCCGAATTCGAACTGTATTCGGATCCCGGCATGCAGCAGCAGGAGCAGTTGTCCTATCTCGTGCTCGGCCGCTCGCTGGACCGCAAGTCCGGAGCCACCGGCACCGAGCAGGCGGCGCTGGCCAATGCCGCGCTGGCGCTGGGGCTGAAGGGCGGCGGCTTTCTTGCCGACACGCTGCAGGACAAGGTCGGGCTGGACGAGATCAGCATTGGCGCCCAGGCCGGCGAATCCAATGACCAGGCGTCGCTGGTACTGGGCAAGTACCTGTCGCCCAAGCTGTACGTCAGTTACGGCGTTGCCCTGTTCAAGCCGGGCCAGAGCTTCCGGTTGCGCTACCTGCTGTCGGACAAGTGGACGTTCAAGACCGAGACGGGCACGCAGACCGGTGGCGACCTGATCTACACCATCGAGCGTGAATGATCCGGGCGTTGCTCAGCGTTCCACGGCAGCCGCCTCGGCGGCGTAAACTGCCGGACGACCATGGGCGCGAGGGTCGAACGTGCACGCATTGATCACCGGCGGAACCGGATTCATCGGACAGGCGCTGATCCCTGAACTGATCGCGGCCGGCTGGCGGCTGACGGTGCTGACGCGCGATCCGATTGCCGCGCATCGCCGGCTACCCGCCGCCGTGCGCTGTGTCGCCACGCTGGACGCGGCGCCCCAGGCGGTGGACGCTGTGGTGAATCTGGCCGGCGAGAGCCTGGCCGCGGGCCGCTGGAACGCCCGTCGCAAGCAGATGTTCCACGACAGCCGGGTTGGCCTGACCGAGACGCTGGTGCAGTGGATGGGCCAGCAGCCGGAGCCCCCGGCGGTGCTGGTCTCGGCCTCGGCGGTGGGCTTCTACGGCGCTCAGGGGAACACGTTGCTGGACGAGACCGCGGCGCCGGTGAACGAGTACCAGCATCGCCTGTGCGACGCCTGGGAGGCGGCGGCGCGGCAAGCTGAGGCGCTCGGCACGCGGGTTGTCCGGCTGCGAATCGGCGTGGTGCTGGACGCCGATGGTGGTGCCCTGCAGGCCATGCTGCCGCCGTTTCGCTTCGGGCTGGGCGGCTGGCTGGGCGAGGGTCACCAGTGGATGTCGTGGATTCATCGCAAGGACCTGATCGCTCTGATCCAGCTGGCGCTGTCCGATCCCCAGCTAAGCGGCGCCGTCAACGCGGTGGCGCCGACGCCGGTCACCAACCGTCACTTTTCCCGGGCGCTCGGCCACGCGCTGCACCGGCCGGTGTTTCTGCCAATTCCGGCATGGGCGCTCAGGCTCCTGGTCGGAGAGATGGCTCATCTGCTGCTCACCGGACAACGCGTGGTTCCGGTGGCTGCCACCGAAGCCGGATTCGACTACGAGTTCGATACGGTGGAGGCGGCGTTCGCGGACATCTTTGACTAAGCTCTGGGTAAACACGGGGTTATTCACACCACCAGGACAGCGCCGTTTTTCGTGCAAGATCCAGATGACGTGAAGAGTTCAGTGTTTCCCTGCATTGCGGAGAAAAACCATGTTTCGACTCCTGATTCCCAGCCTGATCGCCGTACTCGCTCTGACCGCCTGCGGTGGTGGTGGTGACTCAGGTCCGTCGGATTGCAGCATCGTCGGCCAGAACAGCTACGTATACGACGAGCTTCGCGACTCCTACCTGTGGGCCGAGTTCGTGGCCGACGGCGCCGACCCCTCCGCATATGCCTCGCCATCGGCGCTGCTGCAGGATCTGAAGCACACGCTGGACGAAACGCGCTTCGGCGGCAGCTACAGCTACGTGGCGGATCAGCAGGAATTCAATTCGCTGCTGAACGAGGGCGAATTCACCGGACTTGGCGTGCGCCTCGGATTCACCGACGCTGATGAACTGACCGCCCTGCTCGTGTTCAGCGGCAGTCCGGCCGCTGATGCCGGCCTCACCCGCGGCACCCGCATCCTGCGCATCAATGGCGAGGTACCCACCTCCGATCCCGGCCAGCCGAATTATTTCGACACCCTGCTCGGGGCCGACGAGGTGGGTGTCACCGTGGAGCTGGAAATCCAGGGGCCCGATGACAACTCGTCGACCACGGTCAGCGTGACCAAGGCCGTCGTCACCATCGACAGCGTGCAGACCGCGCAGGTGTTCGAGACCACCGGTGGCACCACGGTTGGCTATTTGCTGTTCACCAATTTCTTCACCGACATCTCGCGTGACGCGCTGCGCCAGGCCTTCGGGACCTTCCGCAACGCCGGCGTCGACGAACTGATTCTCGACCTGCGCTACAACGGTGGCGGCAGCGTGCGGACGTCCACCGTGCTCGGCAGCCTGATCGCCGGAGACTCCGTCGTGAACAGCGGTGACAACGAGATCTTCGTCGACGCGACCGCGAACGACGATCATCCGGACCTGGGCTTCGTGGAACGCTTCTTCAACGAAACCGAGGCGCTGGATCTGGATCGCGTCGTGATCATTGGTACGGAGTCCACGGCCTCGGCCAGCGAACTGGTGATCAACGGACTGGAGCCCTTCCTCAGCGACGTCGTGCTCGTCGGCAGCACCACGTTCGGCAAGCCGGTGGGTCAGCACCCGATGAATTTCTGCGACAAGACGCTGGTTGCCGTGACCTTCCAGACGCTCAACGCGGACGGTCAGGGTGATTACTTCGACGGCATCACGCCCGACTGTCCGGCCGAGGATGACTGGTCGCGACCGCTGACCCTGGAGTCCAACCTGGGCAACGAGGCGTCGATCCAGACCGCGCTGGACGTGATCACGACGGGAACCTGCCCGGCGGTCGGCAAGCGCGCCGCGACGTTCCGCAGCGAGTATCTGAGCGGGGTCCGGGCGCTGATTGGGGCGCACTAGGGCCGGCTAGGGTCCGGGGACCGCCTCCAGCAGGATCAGCAGGCTGATCATCACGCCGGCGGTGAGCACCGCCCGCAACCGGATGTACCACCACGGCCAGGTCTTGCCGGCGCCCCATCCGATGTCGGCGGCCAGCAGCCAGCCGAAGCCGGCGATCAGCACGACCAGCGTGGCCTCCGGGCCCATGAGCCAGGCGGGCCACACCGCCAGCGGCGGGATGACCGAGATCAGATAGCGCGAGTGGTTGCGACGGCCGTGGGCCAGCACCGCCCCACCCCACTGCGTCCCCGCCATGAACGCGAGGATCAGCACCGCGTAGGCCAGGGTCGCATCGAAGATGTGCGGGCCGATCAGCCCGATCTGAAGATGACTGCCGAGGGCGCCGGCGATCATGGGCAGCAGGCCGGCCAGGCCCAGATGCCAGGCGATCCGCGGACCCGGGTTCAGCCGCGGGTGGGCCAGCAACTCGGGCTCGCCGCCGATGCAGTGGCCGTCGACGAAGACCATGGGCAATTGTTTGTGGCCGCTGCTCTCGCGCAATGCCTCGAAGGCGGCGCGATGCTCCGCGCTGGCCATGCCAAGCATCACGATGCGGAAATCGACCCCGGCCAGATTGAGCCGCCGTTCCAGCGTCCGCGTATCGGTGAGCTTCGATGCGATCACGACGATCGGCGTCTTGGCGATGATGTCCTGGAGCATGTCCGCCTGCATCAGAGTTCGCTCCGTCGCGCCAGCTCGCGGATCCGGCTGGCCCGGCGGGAGATTGCCGCCCGCTCACCGCTGTTCTTGCGCGCAAGGTTGCGAACCTGAAACCGCATCCTCGGGTGATCGGCGAAGCGGTCCTGGTGCCGGGCGAGAAAATCCCAGTAGAGCGTGGTCATCGGGCAGGCGTCGTCGGTCGTGGCATCGGCCGGATCATACCGGCAGCCGGCGCAGTAGTTGCTCATCCTTTGGATGTACTTGCCGCTGGCCACGTAGGGTTTGCTGGCCATGCGCCCGCCATCGGCATGTTGTGACATGCCCAGCGTGTTCGGCAGTTCGACCCATTCCACGGCGTCCACGTAAACCGCCAGGTACCAGTCGTGAATCGCTTTCGGTTTCACGCCCAGCAGCAGACTGAACAGCCCGGTGACCATCAGTCGCTGGATGTGATGCGCATAGCCGGTTCGCAGCGTTTGATCCACGACCTGCGCCAGGCAGTGCATGGAGGTTTCTCCAGTCCAGTACAGCGACGGCAGCCGTTCATCCGCGCCCAGTGCGTTGTCATCCAGCCAGCCCGGCATGTCGCGCCAGTACAGCCCGCGAACGTACTCCCGCCAGCCGAGAATCTGCCGCACGAAACCCTCGACCGCGTTGATCGGGGCATGGCCGGACTCCAGCGCGGCGACCGCGGCATCGATCACGGTGCGTGGGTCCAGCAGCTTGAGGTTCATCGCCGCCGACAGCGTCGAGTGATGCAGAAACGCGGCGTCCGTCCACATCGCATCCTGAAAGCGTCCGAACGCCGGCAGGCGATGCCGGATGAAGTCATCCAGTGCCGCCTGCGCCTGAACCGGCGTCACCGGCCAGTCGAATCCATCCAGCCCGCCGGGGTGATCGGGCCAGCGCGCCTGGACTTGCTTGATGACGTCCCGGGTCGTCGCATCCGGCTTGAAGGACTGTCGCGGTGGCAGCGTTCCGGGGCCATCCCGGCCGAAGCTCTCGCGATTGTCGCCGTCGAAGTTCCAGCGACCGCCGACGGGCTGCTCGCCATCCATGAGAATGCCGGTCCGCTTGCGCAGCCAGCGATAGAAATCCTCCAGCAGAAACCGCTTGCGGCCCCGCGACCACCGCGCGAAGTCGTCCAGCGAACAGAGGAAATGCGGGTCGTCCCGGATATCCAGGTCGATACCCGCCTCTTCGCAGGCCACTCGCAGCCGCTGTTCCACGCGCCAGTCGCCGGGCTTGAGCACGCGAACCCGCGCCGGCTTCAACGTCGCCAGGTCGGCGGCCAGCGCCTCGCCCAGCGATTCGAACTCGCCGAGCGCGTGATAGCGGATCGGCACATTCAGGGCGTCGCGAAAATGCCGCATGGCGGCGAGAAACAGGACAATCCGTGCCTGGTGGGACCAGACGTGGGTCGCCTCGTCTGTCACCTCGGCCATCCACACGCTGTCCCGTGCCGGGTCCATGTCGGCGATCAGGGCGTGGCCGGGATCGAGCTGATCGCCGAGCACGACGATCAGATCACGCATGGTGCTTCTGGCCGCGGCAGCGTCGCGAGCAGTAGATCACCCGCTCCCAGTCACGGGCCCAGCGCTTGCGCCAGGAGAACGCCCGGTTGCACACCGGGCAGTGCTTGCTCGGCAGATGCGGTTTGCGATGGACCATGGCGAGGGCCGAATGAGAACGGCCGAAGCCTCCGCAATCACGCCCCCGGGGTGCAATGCCTGTTCAGGCCGATCAGGGAATCTCGATCTCGCCGGGGCACTGGAAGCCGATCGGGTCGCCGGCCAGCCCGTTGGCCACGCCGTTGGCGTCCCGGATCGATTCCGGGTCGAGCGCCAGCAGCGCGTCCACCGTGTCGCGGTAGCTCTCCATGACGGACGACAGATACTCGACGGAAATCTTGTCCGCGGTGTCCGACGGCGAGTGGTGGAACAGGCCCGCACCGGAAATGCCGAAGGTCGGAATCTGCAAGGCGTAGGCGGCTCGGGTCTCCCCGGGATTCAGCACGCCACCGGCGGACACCGTCAGCGCCTGCGATGCGACCGTGTCGCCGAACGCCGCCAGGACGGCGGGTGCCAGCAGGGTGTTCTCCGAGATCACCAGCGCCCGCTGTGTCGCGGCCAGGCCGGTTGGGGTGGGTTCACCGGCTACCTCGATGTAGCCGCGGCTGGCCAGCCCGGCGCCGAGATGCACGTAGGTGGCGATATTCTCGGGCCCCAGGCATTGCAGCACCCGTTCCTGGCCGAATCCCAGTACCTCGTGCGCACCGGTGAAGGTGAACACCACGGTGTACGGCAGCGGCCCTTCCCGTTTGGCTCGGTCGGCGAGATAACGCGCCAGATAGATCAGTCCGCCGACCCCGGGTCCGCGCTCCGATCCCACGGTGAACCAGCCGTTGATGGGTGTACCGATGACCATGAAGTGTTCACGGTCCTCGCCGGGCAGGAAGGCGTAGCTGTTGTACGAGAAGCCTTCCGGGCCGGGCTGGCCCACGGTGGCGTCCACCGTCAGCCGGGCCATCTGCCCATCCAGCTCGGTGATGCGGTCGCCGTCGAATTCGCCGACCAGCACCGTCGGCAGCGGACGCAGGCCCTCGATGGTGTTGTAGTTCTGGGCGACCAGTTCGTTGGCCGGGCCCTCGATGGCCACGATGGCGCCGACCGCGCCCTGCCTGGCCGCCTCGTCCAGCACT
The DNA here is from genome assembly GCF_964000955.1 of uncultured Abyssibacter sp. NCBI lineage: Bacteria > Pseudomonadati > Pseudomonadota > Gammaproteobacteria > Chromatiales > Oceanococcaceae > Abyssibacter > uncultured Abyssibacter sp. Next base: position 4,080 of record NZ_CAXFCL010000039.1, on the reverse strand, counting down.
TCCTGTGCACCGACGACACTGGCGTTGAGGGCCTGGGTCGCGGTGAACATGATGATCTTGCCGCTGACGTCCCGGTCGATGAACAGATCCAGCACATTCCCCAGAAGCTGGTTCAGGCGGCGGCTGGAGCCGATGTCGATGATCTCGCCGGTTATGCCTTCCGGCGGCGTGATGCCCTGGAAGTACCACGGGAACACCGCGGGCATGAACGGCCCGTCATCCGGTGTGTCGATGGTCAGCTCGTAGTTCTTCGGCTTGAAGACCGGGAACGGGAACGGCTGCTGCTGGATGTTCACGATTCCGTCGATGCCACGCATCTGGGCGACGCCCCAGTCGTGGACCACATGCCCGAGGTTGCTGCCCGTCCGCGGCCCCGGCAGGCACTTGTACCACTCGTTCTCCAGATCCGTGGTCAGACACTCGTCGAAGAACGCCGGGTCCAGCACCACGTCCAGGTACTCGAGCATGTGCTCGTAGGAGGTCGGCCCGGGCTCCCCCAGCGGAATGTCGTCGGTGGGGTCGGACGGATCGGGCGGGTTCGTGACCGGCGGGCGGGCGCCGTCATCGCCACCTTCGGCATTGACACAGGCGGCCAGCGGCACAACGCCGAGCAGGATCAGGATGGGCAAACGTTTTAGCAGCACGCGCATGAGGCCAAGTCGGGCGAGTTTGACATGTCAGTGTTGCTGACCCGACGCGGCGATGCTGTCGGCCAGTGGGGCCGCGACGTGTCAGAAAATTCTGTACGGCGCCTTTCGCGCGGCACCGATGCAGTATGCGCGAGACCGCGTCCACAATCGCCTTGCCAGGACCTGGCAGGCGACGATCCACGCAAATGACCAGACGAGCGTGAACGTCAGGTAAGGCCAGCGCTCGCCCAGTCCCCGGCTCAGTGCATCCAGGATGGGCACCGGCAGAATGACCAGAAACATCAGAGTCGCGGCGCGACAGACCACCAGCCAGAACCGCGACACTCGCAGCATCTGCGCCCGGATGGCCCATGGCCGGACTGGAACCGGCGCCTTCTGACGCCGATATGCCGCAATAATCGTCAGCCAGTAGCCACCGATACACAGCACCAGTGTCGCCAGGGCAAGCCGCTCGATGGGGCTGTCCACCAGGCTCCATGCCCAGCCCATGACGATGAGCGCGATGGGGGCGGCGACGGTTTCCGACGCCATGTACCACTGGACCCACCGCGAGCGTTTTCGGAGTCGATCGCTCAGGGATTTCGTATCCAGCTTCAGTGGTTCGGACGCCGGATCGGGTTCCACCGAACGCCAGACCTTCTGCATCGATTCCCAGTCGCTCATGCGTGTCTCTCCACGGACAGCTTTTCTGTGAGCGCCTTGCGGGCGCGGTTGAGGCGCACGCCCACCAGATTGCCGCTGATGTCCAGCACCTCGGCCATCTCGGCGTAGCTCAGGCCCTCCAGGGCCAGGGTGACGAGCTGCCGCTGTCCCATGGGCAGCTCGCGTACGGCGTCGAGCAGGCGGTCGGCCTGTTCCTGACGCTCCGCGGCATCCAGCGCCGTGCCGTCCGGACTGGTCATGTCGGGTATTTCCGATGTCTGTCTCGGCTGGCGGGCGGCGGTCATCGCGTGCGAGGCGCCACGGTTGTGGGCGATGCGCAGCAGGAACGTGCGCGGCGAGGCATCGCCACGGAATCGCGGCCAGGCCTTCCAGATCGCCACGAGCATGTCCTGCACGAGGTCCTCGCAAAGCCCGGCGTCGCGTTCGTACGATGCGGCGACACGCTGGATGGCCGGGCCGTACTCCGCGACCAGTGCATCGAAGTCGCTCACGTCGACAGTATCGAAGCCCGGCGCGTCACAGGCCGCGCAGCATGCGTTCGGAGGCATACAGGCGTGTCGTGGCCAGAACGCAGGCCAGGCCCGCGAGCACGACGATCACCGAGGCGGTCAGGAACGCAATCGGATCCGGCGAGACCTCACGCAGCGCCTCGCCCAGCAACTGCTGCTGGCCGAGCACCGGCACCGCGAACATCCACGGCTCGGAATCCAGCTGCAGGAAGCTCACCGCCATGGCCGGCACCATCGGCACGAACATCAGCAGCGACAGATAGGTCTGCGCCTCCTTGAAGGATTTCGCGTAGCTGGCCGCGAGCATCTGCAGACCGGCGGCAAGCAGGGCCAGCGGCGCGATCAGCACGAACATGGTCAGGATCGACAGCGGCGTGGGCTGGTAGCTGATGCCCAGTTCGCCCAGGGGCGCCATCGGCAGCAGCACGCCCATCGCGGTCAACGTGAGCGCCACTCCGAACAGGCCGTAACAGGCCGCGACCAGCCACTTGCCGACGACCAGGCCGAACGCGGACACCGGCTGCACCAGTAGGGCCTCCAGCGACCGCCGCTCCCGTTCGCCGGCGGTGGCGTCGATGCAGACATGCATGCTGCCGAAGAAGGCGGCGATCAGCACGAACACCTGAAAGCCGCTCAGCACCAGCGCCGCGCGGTCGGCGCGGCTGGCCACATCGCGCTTTTGCACCTGGATCGGCTGCGCCGCCTGCGGCGCGACGCCCATGGCCATCATCCGCAGGCTGGCGAGTTCACCGCTCCACGCGTTCACCGCCTGCTCCACCCGTCGCGCCATGGCCTGACTGCTGGGCTTGGAGGTGTTCAGCACCAGCTCGACCTGCGCCGGGCGGCCGGCCCGCAGCATGGCGGTGAAATCGTTGGCCGGACGCAGAATGGCATCGTGATTGGCGATGGCTTCGGTCACGTCGACATCCGGACCCAGCGCCTCCAGCTCGAAACCATGCTCCTGCAGATGCGCGGTGAGCCCGGGTGCGCGTTCCAGATGCTGAACGGCCACCTGCTTTTCGTTGCGGGTCTGGTTTTCCACCAGCGCGGTGAACGCGGCCAGCATGATCACCGGCCCCATCAGCGAATAGCCGACGAGCGTCATGATCGACCGCGGATCGCGGCGGGCGTCAATGAATTCCTTGAGGGCCACGGCCCAGAGTTGGCGGATCATGCTGCGGCCTCGATCAGTTGAACAAACGCGTCTTCGAGTCGGGTATGCCCGGTCTGGCGGCATAGCTCGGCGGGGCTGCCGGCGGCCTTGACCACACCGTCACCCACGATCACCAGGTGATCGCAAAGCTCTTCGACCTCCTGCATCACGTGGCTGGAGAACACGATGCAACGCCCGGCCGTGCGCAGTGAGCGCAGCAGGTCGCGCAGGCTGCGCGTGCTCATCACGTCCAGCCCTCGGGTGGGTTCGTCCAGCACCAGATTCTGCGGTGAATGCAGCAGCGCCCGGGCCAGGCCCACCTTCATCCGCTCGCCTGCGGAAAAGCCTTCAACCCGCCGGTCGAGCAGATCATCGATGTGCAGCTGCGAGACGACGCTGTCGATCGCGGCATTCAGTGCCTGGCGATCCAGCCCGTGCAGGCGGCCGAAATAGGCCAGGTGCTCGCGCGTGGTGAGCCGCGAGTAGAGCCCGAACTGATCGGGCAGTACGCCCAGTCGCCGCCGGGCCGCCCGCGGTTGCCGGGCCACCCGGATGTCGTCGATGGTGACGTGCCCGGTATCGGGTTTCAGCAAGCCTTCGACACAGCGCATGGCCGTGGTCTTGCCCGCCCCGTTGGGGCCGAGCAGGCCGGTGATGGCACCATCCGGCGCCTCGAAGCTCACGTCCTGCACGGCCTGAACCTTGCCGAACCGCTTGGCGAGTTGTTCCGCGTGGATCATTCGGGAATCTCCGGGCCGGTGGCGTCGATGAAGAACGCCTTGGGCTTGATGTCGTTCACGCAGTCCGCATCCAGCGCGGACGGGTCGGCGGTGTCGATGAACTCGGCCGTCAGCTTGGGCACGCAGCCGCGCGTGCTGGCGATGTGGGCGGCGCCCTGTACTTCCAGCACCCTGGAGTTCGAGAGCGTTTCGGCAGCCTGATACGCCGTGTACGGCGGGGTCACCGGGTCCCAGCTGCCGGTGATCAACAGGCTGGGAATGTCGCTGGTCACCGGCTCGTGGAAATCATCGGCGATCGCGTGCTTGGGCCACACCGAGCAGGCCGTCTGCCAGAACTGGAAGATCTGCTCTCCCAGGAACGAGGT